>CALMHV010000197.1 GCA_937863905.1 uncultured Bacillota bacterium | reverse complement strand
ACCGTGAGCAAGAAGAGCCGGAAGTCCAGACAGGCTAAGGCCACGCCCGCGGCCAAGGGCGGGGGCAAGCGGGCGCGCCCAGGCGGGGCCTCACGCGACCGGCCCCGGCGGAAGCTGACCATGACCGTGGCGATCATCGCCATGGCGGCCATCGTCATCGGCGGGGTAACCTACGGTTACCTGCGGCTGCAAAGAGATAAGGAGCCGTCCGTCATCGTAAAGGACCGGGCGACGGTGGAGACCTCAAAGGGTACTTTCGTCATGGAACTCTACCCGACCCTCGCCCCCATTACGGTGGCCAACTTCGAGAAGCTGGCCAAGGCCGGGTTCTATGACGGTCTTGTCTGGCACCGGGTCGAGGGCTGGGTCGTTCAGACCGGCGACCCCACCGGGACCGGCAGGGGCGGCTCGGAGGACAACATCGCTCTGGAAATCGCCGAGGGGTTGAGCCACGTCCGCGGCGCCGTGGGGATGGCCCGCCGCGGGGATGACCGCAACTCGGCCAATTCCCAGTTCTACATCGTCAAGTCCGACGCGACGTTCCTCGATGGCGACTACGCCGTCTTCGGCCTGGTCGTGGAGGGCCTGGACGTGGTGGACAAACTCGCCATCGGCGACAAGATGATCAAGGTTACGGTGGAAGCGGGCGAGGCGCCGAAGTAGGCGGCGACCTTGGCCGGTGGCCGGTGGCGGCACCAGACAAGGAGGCACCCCTCAGCGTGAAGGACAAAGCGACGATCCAGACCAACAAGGGCACTATCGTGATGGAACTCTACCCGACTCTGGCCCCCAACACGGTGGCCAACTTCACCAAGCTCGCCAAGGCCGGGTTCTACAACGGTCTCGTCTGGCACCGGGTGGAGAACTGGGTCGTCCAGACGGGCGACCCCACCGGGACCGGGACCGGCGGCTCGAAGGACAGGCTAGCCTTGGAGATAGCCAAGGGTCTGAGCAACGTGCGCGGCGCCGTGGGTATGGCCCGCAGCCAGGACCGCAACTCGGCCACGTCCCAGTTCTACATCGTGAAGTCCGACGCGAAGTCCCTGGACAACAACTACGCCGTCTTCGGGATGGTCGTCGAGGGCCTGGACGTGGTGGACAAGCTCGCCATCGGGGACAAGATGCTCACGGTGACGGTGGAAGCGGGCGC
>CALMHV010000196.1 GCA_937863905.1 uncultured Bacillota bacterium | reverse complement strand
GAAGGGAGTTGTTCGTGATGGCCCTGAAAGCCGGGGACAAGGCCCCGCTCTTCGCCTTCACCGATCACACCGGCGCCAGGCGCGACCTGGCCGACCTCGCCGGGCGCGGCAAACCGGCGGTCCTGGTCTTCACCCGCTACGCGGGCTGCCCCATCTGCCGGCTCGAGACGTCCCGTCTCGGCCGGAACGCGGCGGCCTTTGCCGCCAAGGGCGCCACCCTCCTCATCGTCGCCCAGAGTTCACCGGCGAACCTTGGCCCTCTGGTCGAACTCGCGCCGGGCGCGGTCCTCGTCTCCGATCCCGCCGGCGATTCCTACCGCCTCTACGACGTAAGGCCCGGCAACTTGCTCCAATACGCCGCCCCGGCCGTGCTCGCCCGGGCCAAGGAGGCGGCCGCCGCCGGCTTCGCCCACGGCCCGCGTGAGGGCGAGGAGCGGCAGCTGCCGGCATCGTTCGTGATCGGCCCGGACGGAACCATTCTTTGGGCCCGCTACGCGCGTAACATCGCTGACGCGGCCAGCCCGGAGGAACTGCTCGCCAAACTGCCCTAACCTGGAGGTGGCTGCCGCATGAACCCGCCAGCGAACAAGGAAGGGCCGGCAACCTCGGAGTTCGGCCTAAGGCGCGTCCTGGGGCTCCGGGACGTCGTGGCCATCGAGGTCGGCCAGACCATCGGCGCCGGCGTCTTCGTCCTGACCGGCCTGGCCATGAGCTACTGCGGCGGCTCACTCCCGCTGGCCTACATCCTGGCCGCCGTGCCCATCATCTTCATGTTCCTGGCCATCGCCATGCTCGGCTCGGCCATACCCACCACCGGCGGCACCTACTACTACATCAGCCGGTTCTTCTCGCCGAAGGCGGCCGTGGTCGGCATCTGGGGCTACACCATCTGCGCCCTGCTGGGCGCCTTCCCGCTCTACGCGGTGAGCTGCGCCAAGTACCTGCAGGCCGTCTGGCCGGAGCTACCGACCCTGCCGACCGCCGTCGCCGTCCTCACCGTGCTCTTCGCCGTCAACGTCCTCGGCCTCGTCGTCGCCTCCGCTTTGCAGGCCGTCACTGTGGGCATCCTCCTGGTGGCTCTGACCGTTTTTGTCATCGCCGGCGTCCCGCACATCAGCCTGGCGAACCTGACCCCGCTCTTCCCGGCGGGCATCGGAGGCCTCGTCCTGGCCTCGTCCCTCCTGACCTTCACGCACACGGGGTCCAACGGCATCATCGAGCTGGGCGGGGAGATAAAGGACCCGAGCCGGACCATCCCCCGGTCGTTCCTCATCTCGGTGCCCATCGTCGTCGTCTTCTACATCCTAATCGCCTTCGTCGCCGCCGGGGCGCGCCCCTGGACCGCCTCGGCCGGTCAGACCCTCACGGCCACGGCGGCCACGTTCCTGGGTGGCGGGCTCTTCCCCTTCTTCGTCGTCGGCGGCGGGGTGCTGGCTATCATCACCACGCTGAACGCCACCTTCATGTTCGGCACCAAGTCGCTCGTCCGCATGGCCGACGACGGCTGGATACCCAAGTCCCTGACGGCCATCAGCCCCCGGTTCGCCACGCCGCACCGGCTCCTCTTCCTCATCTACCTCGTCTCGACGGGCTCGCTCCTCGTCTTCGGAGAGAAGGCCTTGAACGGCTTCGCCGCCCTGGCCTCCATCGGGGCCATTCTCATCTTCGCCCCGGTCATGGTCGCCGCGCTCCGCCTGAAGCGGTTCGCGCCCAAGGAGTATGAGGCCGCCCCGTACAAGCTGAAGGGGGCCTGGTACCACGTGGCCCCCATCGTCGGCATCCTGCTCACGTTCCTGACGGTCATCCTGCTGACGACAGACCTCTTCTCCCGGCCGGACGGCGTGGTCTTCGCGGTCGTGTTCCTCGGCCTCCTGGCCGCGGGAACGGCCTACGTCCTGTGGCGCAGCCGCAGGCAAGCTCGCGCTTAGGCCGCCGCCTTCCGCCGGCTCTCGACCATCGTCTTCTGAACGAGGATGAAAACCCCGATGGCCAGGAGGACGTCGCCCGCGCTGAAGAGGGTCGGGCGCGGGAAGGGAGGCGTTCCGACGAAGACGTCGGAGAGCCAGGTGAGGCGGGTGGACGGCTCAATCAGAGTGTTGATGAGGCTCCCCCCGGCGGCGATGTGGTCGCGGACGGCCTGGCAGCCCAGGGCCACCAGAGCCTGCCCGTCGACCGGCATCTTCCCCCCGTTGGCAGTGATGACCAGCAGGTTGGAGAGGGTCCCCCCGGCCAGCCAGACGATTCCGGGCGCCCGCCAGTTGAGGCCGAAACCCACCAGGAGGAGACAGTACCCGACGGGGTAGAGGTAGGGGGCAACCCCTTGGATGACGGCGAAGCGCGTGAAGAAGGGGAGATGGACGAGGAGTTGGACGCCGAAGGCCGCGAAGACGAGCCACACGTGCCGGAAGGGAAAGTCAGCCAGGCGGTCGGCCCGGCCGCCCCGGAGCAGGGCCACTCCCACCGAGAGCAGGACCGCGAAGATGAACACTACTTGTCATCTCCCGAACGGGCGATGGCTCCGGACGCCTGGGCCGGCTTCGCCGAGTCGGTCGTGGCCGCTGCCTCCCGCACCGCAGGCTTGTAGGAGCCCAGGGAGGGCGCGGCCGCGCCGGTCCGAAAGGGTGGAGCAGGAGCGGCTGTCTCGGCCCCGACCGGCAGGGAAGCCACCGCTTTGATGAACACCCCAACCAGGTCAGGGTCGAACTGCGTGCCGGCGTTGCGCTTGAGTTCGACGATTGCTTCTTCCGGTGTGAAAGGACGGCTGCGGTAAGGGCGGACCGAGGTCATGGCCTCGTAAGCGTCGGCGATGGCGATGAGTCTGGCGCCGAGCGGGATGTCGCTCCCGCGCATGAAGTCGGGGTAGCCCTCGCCGTCCCAGCGTTCGTGGTGATGGAGAATGACGTCGACGTCGCGGCCCAGTAGCTGGATCTGCTTGAGGATGTTGGCCCCCGTCTCGGGGTGCTTCTTCATCTGCTCCCATTCCCCGGACGTGAGGCTGGCCTTCTTCTGGAGGATCTGGTCCGGGACGGCGAGCTTGCCGACGTCGTGCAGCCAGGCGCTGTACTCCAAAAGGTCCATCTGCTCCTCGGGAAGCCGCATCGCTCTGGCCGTCTCCACCGTGTAGGTCGCTACACGACGGGAGTGACCGGCGGTGTAAGGGTCCCGGGCCTCGATGGCGGCCACCATGGCCTGGATGGTCGAAAGGTAGGCCT
>CALMHV010000195.1 GCA_937863905.1 uncultured Bacillota bacterium | reverse complement strand
ATGGTCAGCTGGCCGCGAAACACGTTGACGCCCTTGTCGAGCCCGGGGACGCCCCTGAGGGCGCCAAAGGGGTCTTTCGCCAGCTTGAGCGCGTACGGGAGCGTGGCGTTGGTCAGGGCGAGCGTCGAGGTCCTGGCCACCGCGCCCGGCATGTTGGCCACGGAGTAGTGGACGACGCCGTGCTTGACGTAGATCGGGTCCCGGTGCGTGGTCACGCGGTCGATGGTTTCGACGCAGCCGCCCTGGTCGATGGCCACGTCCACGATGACCGCCCCGGGCTTCATTGCCTTGACCATGTCCTCGGTCACCAGCTTGGGCGCCCGGGCTCCCACGAGAAGGACCCCGCCGACCAGGAGGTCGGCTTTGGCGACGGCCTCGGCGATGGCGTACGGGTTCGAGGCCAGAGTGCCGATGCGCCCGGCGTAGACCTCGTCGATCTGCCGCAACCGGTCGGCATTGATGTCCAGGATCGAGACGTGGGCGCCGAGCCCGAGGGCCATGCGCGCCGCGTTGATGCCCACGACCCCGCCGCCGATGACGACCACTTCGCCCGGGGCCACTCCGGGGACGCCGCCCAGGAGCACGCCGCGCCCGCCCTGCGGTTTCTCCAGGAAATGGGCGCCGATCTGGGTCGCCATGCGCCCGGCTATCTCGCTCATGGGGGTGAGAAGGGGCAAGGCCCCGTTGACCTCGACGGTCTCGTAGGCCACGCCGATGATCTTGGCCTTGAGCAAGGCCACGGTCTGTTGCCGGTCCGGCGCCAGATGCAGGTACGTGAAGAGGATCTGACCCTCATGGAACAGGTCGTACTCGGCGGGAAGGGGTTCCTTCACCTTCATGACCATCTCGGAGTCGTCGAAGAGCTTCCTCTTGTCCTTGGCGATGGTGGCCCCGGCGGCGATGTAGTCGGCGTCCTCGAAACCGCTCCCGACGCCGGCCGTCGCCTCCACGAGCACGCGGTGGCCACCCGCCTTCAGGGTCGCCACGCCCGCCGGAGTGATGGCGACGCGCGCCTCGTCTGTCTTTATCTCCTTAGGGACACCAATGATCACGTCTTGGGAGACCTCCTCCGATTGTGGGACTCCGGCCACCAGGGCGTCGGAAACAGCGCGTCTGCCCCTACAGCCTATATCATCTTAGAAACGGGCAAAGGAATTCCTTCTTAGGAAACCTTGGCCGGAATTGTGGGACACTTCGGGGAGACGGTCGGAAGGGACGCTCCGGTCAGGCCCCGGCGACAAGCCCCATCAGGACCGGGGTCACGTAAGCTTCGACCAGGCTGGCGCCCACCAGGAGGGCCGAGAGGACCAGACACGTGAACGTGTAGGCCAGGAGTTCCTCGGCCAGATTGACGCGGAAGCGTCCGACCCGCTGCCGGACCATGAGGACCGAGAAGGCCAGCGACGAGACCCCCACGGCCAGGATGACCGGGACGGCGATGATGTTCTGGGGGAGGATGGCCAGGAACGAGAGGGCGACCCCCTTCGCGCCCATCTCGCTGAAGAGGAAGCCCACGGAGAAGCCGATGACGAACCCCCGGACGAAGAGGACGACCACCGTCAGGGGGACCCCGATAACGGTCACGCCCAGGAACCAGACAAGGCCGGCCGTCTTCAGGTTGTTGGCCACCGACTGTTTCAGGACGACTCCGCTGTCGATGTCCCCGAGCTTCTGGGTGAGACCGCGCAGGAACACCTGCACGTAGTCGAGGAGCTCGACTTTCTGCTGGGCGCTGAGGGCGTTGACGGCGATGGCCCCGAAGATGATGCCCAGCACGAACAGGAGGCCCACGAAGAAGTAGTAGGGTAGGAAGTCGCGCAGATAGCCCTTTACACCGCCCTTGAACTGGCCGATGAAGGTCAAGGTCGACTCCCCCGCACCCAGGTCGCCCTGGTAGCCACCACCTCAACCCTTATTCCCTCGCCAGCTTCGTTATGTGGTCGTTTCGGACCCCTGCGGCGCCCGGGCCTCCGCCCGGACTCGCCCGTAGCGCCCACCGGCCCCCGGGGCGATGTCCAGGGCCGCCGTCCCCGAGCGGCCGGCGGTGATGGCCGACGCGAGCCGCTCTCCGACCGCGGCTTCGAGGTCGGAGGCCGGGACCCGGTGCAGCACAGCCATCTCCGTGCCGAAGGCCGCCAGGAGTCGTCTCAGAGCGACCGGGCCCACGCCGGGGACATGACGCAGCGGGATCTGGTGGACGTACGGAGGCCTCCCCCGGCGGGCGCCGGACCGCGCCGCCTCTCCGGCCAGGACCAGCACGCGGTCGAGGACTCCCCCCACGAGCCCGCTCCTCCCACAGGCGGGGCACTCCCGGCCCGTCGTCGCCTGGCCGCCCCCCGTGAAACCGCACCGGGGGCAGAAGGCGCGATGGTACTTGCCGAGCCTGGGGTCGAGTCCGAAGTTGGCCGTCACGCGACCCTCCCGAACGGCCGTGGCCACGCCGGCGAAGTCGGGCTCCGGCCCAAGCTCCAGAGCGTTGTGCTCGCGGCCGATGGCCTCGGGGGAGTGGGCGTCGGAGTTGGTGAGGTAGGTGAACGGGTCCAGGCCGGGCAGGAGGTCGGCCATCGCCGCGTCGGCGCTCAGGCCGAGTTCGACGGCGGGCACGGACGCCAAAGCCTTGTCCGTGAAGGCCTGTCGGAGATCTGTGCCGCCCGCGCCCAAAAACCCCTTGTGCGGGGTGAAGACGTGGGCCGGGACGAGGAAGCCGCCTTCCCGGCCGAGCCAGAGGGCCAGCTCCTCCCCGGCCGTCCGGGCCCTTTGCGAACTCAAGGTCACGTTCGTGACCCGCGACGCCAGAAACCGCGAGAAGCCGCGGGCGGTCGGGAGGTCGGGCAGATAGCCGAGGTAGTGGACCAGACCCACCCCGGGTTCGGCCACCTCGACCTCGGCCGCCAAGAGCAGCAGGAGCTGGCCGGCGGGCTGGGGACCGCCACCGGGCAGGAGCTGGCCACCGTACCGGAGGCCGCCGCCGGGAAGCGACGTGACCCGGCCCTCGCCCACGAGGGCCTCGAGTTCCTCCAAGACCGGCGGCGAGTGGGCGTCGACGATGCCGACCGCGTCAAGTCCCTTACGCTCGACGCTCTCGGCGATGATACCGGTCACGGTGAGTCTGGCCGAGGCGGCTATCTTGACCGGCCGTCCCCCGGCTCGGCCCACATGGACATGCAGGTCGGCTAGCACCGGGCCTCCGCGTCGAGCCTGTCCCTGGCCAGGAGCAGACCGGCCGCGGACTTGGCGTCCGGAAGGCGCCCGTCTCGGACCATGGCCAAAGCCTCTTCCAGCGGCAGGACGACGACCTCCAGCCGTTCATCCTCGTCGGGGTGGGGAGCGCCGGCCGCTACCTGCCCGAGCCTGGCCAGGTAGAGGTGGACGCGTTCCGTGCAGAACCCCGGTGAGACGAACAAGCTGGCCAGGGGCTCAAGGCTCAAGACCTGGGCTCCGGTCTCCTCGGCCAGTTCGCGCTCGGCGCAGGCAGCGGGATCCTCGCCCGGCCGGAGCGTCCCGGCCGGTATCTCAAGCAGGGCCTGACCGGCCGCATAGCGGTACTGACGGACAAGGACGACCGATTGGTCCGGGCTGACGGCCACGATGGCCACCGCTCCGGGGTGCTCGACGACCTCTCGGCGGGTCAGCCTTCCCCCCGGGACGAGCCTCACCTCATCGTCCCGCACCCGCAGGATGCGTCCGGCGAAGACCTGCCTGGAAGACACGGTTTCTTCTCGGCCGATTGGGTCTGAAGTCATTCCGTCCCCCCTCCCTGTCCTCCCCGCGCGGCCTCAGAGCTGCCCCGCCGCCGCTTCCGCCCCGCGCTCGAGGGCCAGCTTGTTGAGGGGGATGAGCTTCTGGTGGTGCGGGGGAAGGTTCTTCTTCAGGGCGTCCACGATGGAGTCGGGCTTCACGACCGGGCAGGCGGCCAGGAAGGCGCCGAGGGCGACCATGTTGGCCACCCGGATATCTCCCAGATCGTTGGCCAGGTCGGTCGCCGCGACCTTAACCACCCTCACGTCCCGGCGGGACGGTTCCTTGTCGCACAGCGACGAGTTGATGACCAGAAGACCGCCCGGCTTGAGGGCGGCCTCGAACTTCTCCAGGGACGGCCGGTTCATGATGATGACCGCGTCGGGCCTCGCGACGAGGGGCGAGCCGACCGGTGCGTCCGACACGACGACGGCGCAGTTGGCCGTGCCGCCACGCATCTCCGGACCGTAGGAGGGCAGCCAGCTGACCTCCTTGCCCTCGGCGAGCCCGGCGTAGCAGACGACTTGACCCATGGACATGACGCCCTGACCGCCGAAGCCGGCCATGATCACTCCGAGGTTCATCCTGCCGCCACCCCCGAGTCCGCAAGTCTGGCCGCCTCCACGCCGGCGGCGGACCAGTCCTTGAACACGCCGAGCGGGAAGACCGGGACCATGTGGCTGTCTATCCACTTCAAGGCGTCGACCGGGCTCATCTTCCAGCCCACGTTGCAGCTCGAGAGAAGCTCGACGATACCGAGCCCGTGTCCCTCCAACTGCGCCTGGAAGGCCTTCCTGATGTGCCGCTTGGCCTTGGCGATGTTCTGAGGGCTGGAGAGGGAGCCGCGCGCCACGTACGCCGCTCCGTCGAGCTGCGAGAGCATCTCGCAGACGCGTATCGGATAGCCCGCCCTCTCGGCCAGGCGCCCCGTCGGCTTCGGGCTCGTCGTCGTTTCCTGCCCGAGGAGGGTCGTCGGGGCCATCTGGCCACCGGTCATGCCGAAGATGGCGTTATTGATGAAGATGACCGTGATTCTCTCGCCGCGCACGGCCGCGTGGACAATCTCCGCCGTGCCGATGGCCGCCAGGTCGCCGTCTCCCTGGTAGGTGAAGACCACCCGGTCGGGGAGGACGCGCTTGATGCCCGTGGCTACCGCCGGGGCCCGGCCGTGGGCCGCTTGCTGGGTGTCCAGGTTGAAGTAGTTGTAGGCCAGGACCGAACAGCCGACCGGCGCGACGAGGACCGCGCGTTCGCGCGCGTCGAGCTCGTCCAGGACTTCGGCGACGAGCCGGTGGGCGATACCGTGCGTGCACCCGGGGCAGTAGTGGGTGACGACGTCGGTCAGGGACTTCGGGCGCTCGTAGACGATTTCGGTGCCTTTGGGCCGCTCGAACTCCTTGTCCACCATCACCGCGTCCTCCCCTCGACCATCTTCTCTATCTCCGCCAGGACCTCTTCGTCCGAGGGGACCATGCCCCCGGTGCGGCCGAAGAAGCGTACCGGGCACCGGCCGTTCACGGCCAGACGCACGTCGTCCACCATCTGGCCGAGACTCATCTCCACCGTCAGAAAGCCCTTCGCCCGCTCCACGACCTTCTCGAACGCGTTGACGGGGAAGGGCCACAGCGTGATCGGACGGACCATGCCGACCGACAGCCCTTGCGCCCTGGCCTCCTGGATGGCCTCGCGGCAGATGCGGGCCGTCGTGCCGTAGGCCACGACGAACCAGTCGGAGTCGGGGAAGGCGATCTCGGCCATCTGCTCCGTGGCCTGGATGATGTCATACTTGGCCTGCAGGGCCAGGTTGTGTTTCTCGCACTCCTCGGCATCGAGGAACAGGGAGTTGATGATATTCGGGCGGCGTCCCTTCGCCCCCGTCGTCGCCCACGGCTTGAGCGGGAGTTTGGCCAGTTCAAGCGGTTCGGGGAGCGAGACCGGCTCCATCATCTGGCCCATCATGCCGTCGCCAAGGATGACCACCGGGGTGCGGTACTTGTCGGCGAGCTCGAAGGCCTTGCTCATCACGTCCACGCCCTCCTGCACGGTGGCCGGTCCGAAGACGATGGTCCGGTAGTCGCCGTGCCCGCCGCCGCGCGTCGCCTGGTAGTAGTCGGACTGCGCGGGCTGGATGCCGCCAAGCCCCGGGCCCCCCCGGACCATGTTCACGACCACCCCCGGCAGTTCGGCCGCGGCCATGTACGAGATGCCTTCCTGCTTCAGACTCACGCCCGGGCTGGAACTGGAGGTCATCGCCCTCGCGCCGGCCCCGGCTGCTCCGTAGACCATGTTGATGGCCGCCAGTTCGGACTCGGCTTGGATGAACGTCCCCCCGACCTCCGGGAGGCGCCGGGACATGTACTCCGGAATCTCGTTCTGAGGCGTGATCGGGTAGCCGAAGAAGAACCGGCAGCCGGCCCGCACGGCTGCTTCGGCCAGGGCCTCGTTGCCCTTCATGAGAACTCTCTGGCCCAAACCCTAGACCTCCTAACCCTTTCCGGCCTTCGCCGGGACTTCCCGGTAGACCCGGATGACCGTATCCGGACACATCCTCGCGCACAGGCCGCAGCCCGTACAGTCATCCGGCCTGGCGGCCTCCGCCGGATGATAGCCCCGCACGTTGATGCGTCCGGACATCTCGATGACGGCCTTGGCGCAGACGGGCGCGCACAACTGGCAACCCTTGCAGCGATCCTCTTCGAAGAAGACGTAGCCCTTCAACTGTTCGCCTCCCTCCAAGACCGGCCGACCGCCCGGCCCCAGGCCGGGCGGTCGGGCCATCCAGCCACAGCTTCCCGCCTTCTACCTCTACCGGACAAGCATCTCCGCGGGAAGATAGAACCGCTTCTGTTGGCCGATGAGCGCGAGGCGCTCCTCCGCCAGGCGCTCCGCCGCGCGGTAAGTCGGGATCCTGTCCCGCTTAGCAATGTCGATGACGCGCTGGATGTTGCCGTAGATGCCCGCAACCTTCTTGTAGGCCCGGTCTCGGTTGTACCCCTCGAGCTCGTCGGCCACGCAGATGAGACCGCCGGCGTTGATGACGAAGTCGGGCGCGTAGAGGATGCCCCGCTCGGTCAGGGCGTCGCCATCCGACTCGCTGAGGAGCTGGTTGTTGGCCGCCCCGGCGATGACCTTGCAGCGCAGGCGAGGCAAGGTCTTCGGGTTCACGATGGCCCCGAGGGCGCACGGGGCGAATATGTCACAATCGACAGCGTAGATGGCGTCGGTATCTACTACTTCAGCCCCGTACTCAGTCTTGACCCTCGCGGCGGCCTCCGCGTTGATGTCGCACACGACCAGCTTCGCGCCCTCGTCCTTGAGATGGCGCGCCAGGTAGTACCCGACGTGGCCCACGCCCTGGAGGGCGACCGTGAGCCCGGAGAGGTTGTCCGTTCCCAGGGCCTCCTTGGCCACGGCCTTCATCCCCTGCCAGACGCCGAAGGCGGTGGCCGGCGAGGGGTCACCGCTCGAACCGTACGCAGCCGATACCCCGGTCACGTAGTCGGTCTCCATGTGGATCCAATCCATGTCCTCCACCGACGTCCCGACGTCCTCGGCGGTGATGTACCGGCCGGCCAGCGCCTGCACGAACCGCCCGAAAGCGCGGAACAGCGCTTCCGACTTGTCGCGCCTGGAATCGCCGATGATGACGCTCTTGCCCCCGCCGAGGTTCAGGCCGGCCGCCGCCGCTTTGTAGGTCATGCCCCGGGCCAGCCGCAGGACGTCGAAGATCGCGTCGTCCTCGGTGGGGTAGGGCCACATCCTCAGCCCCCCGAGGGCCGGACCGAGAGTGGTGTCGTGAATGGCGATTATGGCCTTCAGGCCGACGTCCGCGTTCTGGCAGAAGACGACCTGCTCGTACCCGTGCTTCTGCATCCCCGTGAAGACTTCCATCCGTGGAGTCCTCCCCTGAGGTGTCTGGCGTGCTCGCGCCGCGACCTCCCGCGTCAGGACCTTTGCAGGCTCCCAGAAGTCCCGCCCTTGCGCCTCACCCAGAGGCGCCCGGCCTGGACTCCGGCCAGCCTCTCCTCGACCATCACGTCGGCCGCCCGGTAGGTCGGGAGACCGTCGCGCCGGGCGATGGCGAAGATGCGCATCAGAGTGTCGTAGATCGCCGCCGCACGCTTCATCGCGCGCTCCCGGCTGAAGGTCGGGAACTCCTCGGCGACTTGGATGATGCCGCCGGCGTTGATGACGTAGTCGGGTGCGTATAGGATGCCGCGCCGGTGCAGTTCGTCCCCGTGGCGCTCCTCGGCGAGCTGGTTGTTCGCCGCGCCGGCCACGACTTTCGCTTTCAGCTTCCCAATGGTCTCGTCGTTGATGATGGCCCCCAAGGCGTTCGGCGACAAGATGTCGACCTCGAGGCCGTAGATCTCCTCCGGCGGGACGACCTTGACCTTGAAGGCGGCCGTGGTCTTGTCCAGGTTGGCCTGGGCCACGTCGGTCACCGTCACCTCGGCCCCCTCTTCGAGGAGGTAGCCGCAAAGACGGTAGCCGACCTTGCCGACGCCCTGGACGGCCACCCGGATGTCCTTGAGGCGTGGGCTGCCAAACTTCTCCTGGGCGCAGGCCCGGATACCGTGCCAGGTTCCGAAGGCGGTGGTCAGTGACGAGTCGCCACTGCCGCCGTGTTCCTCAGGGAGAGCGACGAGGTAGGATGTCACCGCGCGGGCCCAGACGAAGTCTTCGGCCGCCGTGCCGACATCCGTTCCGGTGATGAAGCGGCCATCGAAGGATTGCACGAAGGTGCCCAGGGCCCGGAAGAGACCTTCACTCTTGTCCACCGCGGGGTCGCCCCAGATGACGGCCTTGCCGCCGCCGAAGTTGCAGCCGGCCGCCCCGGACTTGTACGTCATGCCCCTGGAGAGGCGCAAGACGTCGTTCAGGGCTTCTTCCTCCGTCTTGTAGGGCCACATGCGGGTGCCGCCGAGGGCCGGGCCCAAGCCCGTGTTGTGTATGGCGATGATGCTCTTCAGTCCCGAAACCCTGTCGTAACAGAACGTGACCTGCTCGTGCCCGTGCTGCGCCATCTCTGCGAAAATGCCCATATGGTCTTGGAGCCAAGCCACCTCCCGATAGGCTACTCGGACGGCCGCCATTAAGACGAAAGTCCGACGGGCATAGTTCTCTTGCGCCCGATGAATTCCTCTCCCCGGAACAGGGCGACCGGGCCGCCCATCCCGCCCGCGTCGGCGGGAAGGGAACGGCCCGGTCGCTGACCTCGGACCGTCGGTCCGGGGTCTACCGCCTACGTTCCGGCGATCCTCAACTCCATGCGCAATTTGTCGGCAATCATCGCGATGAACTCGGAGTTTGTCGGCTTACCCCGGTCGTGACTAACCGTGTAGCCGAAGAGCCGGTTGATGGCTTCGATGTTGCCCCGGTTCCAGGCGACCTCGATGGCGTGGCGTATCGCCCGCTCGACCCGGCTTGCGGTGGTGTCGAACTTCACCGCCACGGCCGGATACAGTTCCTTGGTGATGGCCCCTAGGTAGTCCACGTGGTTGACGACCAGGGTGATGGCCTCGCGGAGGTAGAAGTACCCCTTGATGTGGGCGGGGATGCCGACCTCGTGAATGATGGCGGTGACTTCCGCTTCCAGGTTCCTCGAACGGGCCGGGGCCTGGCTGAGGGGGCGAGACGATGTCGCGAGTTGGCGGATGCGGTCGGCGAGCACGTCGAGCGTGAACGGCTTGAGGACGTAGTAGTCGGCGCCTAGCTCCACGACGCGTTGGGTCACCGACTCCTGCCCGAAGGCGGTCAGCATGATGACCTTCGGTCGGCCGTTCTCATCCCGCTGCAGTCTCTCGAGGACGCCGATGCCGTCCAGGTGGGGCATGATGATGTCCAGGATGAGGACGTCCGGACGGCACTCGTCGACCAGGTCCAGCACTTCCATACCGTTGTGCGCGACACCAACGAGTTCGAGATCGTCGTGACCCGTGAGGAAGCCACGGAACAGCTCGCAGAACTCCTTGTTGTCATCGGCCAAGAGCACTTTCACCCTGCTGGACAATGAGCCTATCCCTCCCTTTCTCCTTATTCCTCCCCCAGTTTCTCTGCCCGCGAGCTTCTCCCTGGGATTCCCCTTTCCTCCTTTTCTTACCAACGAAGCCTCATGATTCGCAGACCTTGTTTCGCCAAAATGGGCCTCGAAACGTCAGCGGCAGCAAGCTGCGGAGAGGGCCGCCGGGTCGGCGGTCGACGTCGCCGGCTGCGCCAGGAGCCCGGTGCCCGCGGGGGCCAGACCGGCCTCCCGGACCATCCACTCGGCGAAGACGCCGTAGCCGCGGGTCGGGTCGTTGACGAAGACGTGGGTCACGGCCCCGACGAGCCGTCCGTTCTGAATGATCGGGCTACCGCTCATCCCCTGGACAATGCCCCCGGTCGTCTCCAGGAGCGCCGGGTCGGTGACGCGCAAGGTTATCCCCTTGGGCGCCGGCCCGGTCTGGGACGTGTCCACCCGGATGATCTCGACCGAGAAGGTCTCCACTTTCGTCCCGTCGACAACCGTCCGGATCTCGGCTGCGCCGACCGTCACCTCCCGGGCCAGAGCCACGGGCATCGCGTCATCGGGCGGGCCGCCCGTCCCATCCTGGAGTCCGGCGGGCTGCGTCACGAGGCCGACGAGACCGAACTCGGTGTTGGCCGTAATCCGGCCGATGACGTCCTGGTCCTCGACGAAGGTTCCCTCCTTCTCGCCCGGGTCACCCCGTCGGCCCGGTCTGACGTGAGCTACCGACGCCCGGACCACTCGACCGTCGCTGATGGCCAGGGGTCGGCTCGTTGTCGAGTCGGAGATGACGTGGCCGAGAGCCATGAAGACGCCGGTCCTCTCGTCGTAGAAGGTCAATGTACCGACGCCGGCGGCGCCGTCGCGGACGTAGAGGCCGACCTGGAAGATGCGCTCGCGCTCGCTGTAGACCGGGGCGACCTCAAACCGCAGCCCGGCCTCGCCCCGGGTGACCTCGATGGCCGCGGGCCGGCCCTCCCGGGCGCACCGGTTGACCAGGAACACGACGTGCTGGCTCGATGTGACCTCGACCCCGTCCACCTTGAGGATGACGTCCCCGACCCGTATCCCGGCGTCGCGGGCCGGGTACCCCGTCTGGCCGTCGGCCCCCTCCACCGGGGCATGGCCGACCACGGTCACGCCCTTGGTGCGCAGGAGGATGCCGATGGATTGTCCGCCCGGCGATACGCTGAGCCTGGGCACGACCTCCACGGAGATGCGCCGTAGCGGGACCACCCCGAACAGAGCCAGTTCGAGTTGGCAGCGCCCGGCCTCCATGGGGCGGAGGGCCAGCGGATGGGACAGGTCGACCGTCCAGCGGCCGGCCGACGCCGTCTGGCCATTGATGCGGATGACACCGTCCCGGTCCGAGCGGACTACCGCCGAGAGAGGAAGCCCCAGGAAATCGAGTTCTTGCTCCTCACCGAGCACCAGGCGCATTTCGCGGGGGGAGTTGGCCAGGCTCTGCAACGGGGGGCTGGCCACCGCCACCAGGACGACGGCGACCAGGAGAAGCCCGGTCATCTGGCGGCGGCGGCTGTTTTTCATGCGGGACTCCCGTTGGCGTGTTCCGACCCGGCTGGCACCCGGCTAAGTTGTCCTCGGCCGGAGGCTTCTATGCCGCTCGGGGCAGGCCGGCGGGAGGCCTCGCCCAGCCTGGCGGCCCGCACCCGGCACGAAGGAGAGGCCCTCCGGCGACGCGAATACCCAGGGACGCAGTGGGCACGGTATCTTGCCGCGAGACGCATCGCGGGGCGCCGGCGGGCCGTCGGCCCGCCCGTCAAGGCCCGGGAGGGAGTGACCGATCGTGCCAGAACGCGCCGTCGGCATCATGGTCAACCTCGACAAGCCTGGGGCGGCCGACACGGCCTCGAAGCTCTTCCACTACCTCATCCAGGCCGGCGCGGACGCCTTCGTCGACGCGGAGGTCGCCGCCGCGGTCGGGCTTCCGGAGCGAGCCCTCCGCTTCCCGGACGAAGCCGACCGGGTCGCCTTCGTCGTCGTGCTGGGAGGAGACGGCACGCTGCTCCGAGCCGCCCGCCTGCTGGCCCCCCGGGGGACGCCCCTGCTCGGAGTCAACTTCGGCCGCCTCGGGTTCCTGACCGAGCTCGAACCGCGGGAACTTGAGGCCGAGCTTCCCCTGTTCGTAGCCGGGGGCGGCCAGCTCGACGAGAGGGCCATGATCCAGGCGGAGGTGACGGTCCGCGAGGCGGCCGGCGGCGGGACCGGACGGACGCGCTCGCTCCTCGCCCTCAACGAGCTCACCTTCCACAAGACCGCCTACGCCCGGCTGGTCGAGGTCGAGGCCTACGTCGATACCCATCATCTGGCCACGTTCTCCGGCGACGGGCTCATCGTCGCCACGCCGACCGGCACGACCGCCTACTCGCTTTCGGCCGGCGGACCCATCGTCGACCCCTCCCTGAGCCTCCTTGTCCTCACGCCTATCTGCCCCCACACCCTCTACTCCAGGCCCGTCGTGGTCGGCCCGGAGGCGACCGTCGGTGTCATCTTCCGGGAGAGCGAAGGCCCGTTCCAGGAGTGCACCATGACGGTCGACGGCCAGGAAGCCTACGCCATCCAGCCGGGGACGACCATCACCATCCGCCGGGCGCCCTTTCGAGCCCGCCTCCTGCGGCGACCCGGTTGGAGTTTCTTCGAGGTCTTACGACGCAAGCTGCCTGAGGGCGGCCTCCACGACTAAGCGGGCCGGAAGGGAGTCGGCTCGTCCAGCCCGAACTCACCCTTTCGGAAGGCGGTGGCTCGGGTGCTCGTTGAGATATCCATCCGCAACTTCGCCCTCATCGACAATGTGCGGCTGGCCCTTTCCCCCGGCCTGAACGTCCTCACCGGCGAGACGGGGGCGGGCAAGTCCATCATCATCGACGCCGTCGAACTGGCCCTCGGCGGGCGGGCGGCGGCGGACATGGTCCGGACCGGCGCCGAGAGGGCCGTGGTCGACGTGGCCTTCGACATCATGGGCAGTCCGGACCTCGGGCGTCTTGTCTCCGACCTAGGCCTGGGCGACGCGGCCGACCCCACCCTCGTCGTTTCGCGCGAGATACCGGTTGACGGACGGGCGACCTGCCGCGTCAACGGCCGGACGGTCAACCTCTCGACCCTGCGACAGATCACCGAGCGCCTCATCGACATCCACGGACAGCACGAACACCAATCCCTCCTGCGGCCCGAGCGCCACGTGGACCTCCTCGACGCCTTCGGTGGCGAGGAGGCGTCCGCGCTTCGCTCCGAGGTCGCCACGCTCCATCGCGCCTGGCAATCGACGCTTGAGGAGATAGCCTCCCTCGCCGGCGACGAGCGCGACCGCGCCCGGCGCCTCGACCTCCTCAGATTCCAGTCCGACGAGATTGACCGGGCCAAGCTGAAGCCGGGCGAGGAGGAAGGGCTCCAGAGCGAAAGGCGCCTCTTGGCCAACGCCGAGAAGCGCCACGAAGCGGCGGCCAGGGCCTACGCCTGCCTGTATTCCGGCGAAGGTGGCGGGGCGGCTTCGGCCCACGACCAGCTCGGGAGAGTTCTCGCCGCGCTCGAAGAGATGGCGGCCATGGACCCCGACCAAGGGCCTCTCGTTGAGACGGTCCGCCAGGCCCTCTTCCAACTCGACGATGCCGCCCGGGACGTGCGCCAGTACCGCGACGCGGTCTTCTTCGACCCCGGACGGCTGGCGGAACTGGAGTCGCGGCTGGACCTCCTCGGCGGGCTCAAGCGCAAGTTCGGGAGCAGCGTGGAAGAGATTCTGGCCTTCGGAGCCCAGGCTCGCGAGGAACTGGCGAGGATAGAGAACAGCGCCGAACTCCTGATCAAGCTGGAGGCGGAAGCCGGCAAGCAGAAAGCCGAGTTGGGCGAGGCGGCGGGCCGTCTGTCCGAGGTCAGACGCCGGGTGGCGGGCGGGCTGGAGCAGGCCATCGAGGCCTCCCTGGGCGACCTCGGGATGAAGAAGACCCGGTTTGTCGTCGGCTTCGAGCCCGAGGACCCGCCCGGGCCGCGGGGCGCGGAGAAGGTGGAGTTCCTCTTCTCGCCCAACCCGGGCGAGCCTCCCAAGCCCCTGAACCGCATCGCCTCCGGCGG
>CALMHV010000194.1 GCA_937863905.1 uncultured Bacillota bacterium | reverse complement strand
GTCATGAAGCGGCTGATAAAGAGGGACATCACGGGTAAGACCGGAGCCGAGCGTGTCCGCGTCTTACGCGAAGCTCTGGATAGCCTGCCGGGGTACTACACCGGAGCTTTCGGCAAGCTCCGCCAGTGGATCAACCAGGAGATCGCGGCTACCGGCCTGCGGGCCAAGGTGCCGGCGCGACAAAGCTTCAACGTGCCCAAACAGGGCCACCGGCAGGTCGCCGTCGTCGGCCCGCCCAACGCGGGCAAGTCGGCCCTGCTCAAGGCTTTGTCGGGGGCCCAGATCCGCGTGGCCGAGTACCCCTTCGCCACTCTCAAACCCCAGGCGGCGCTGGTCAACGTCGGTGGGGCCTGGTTGCAGTTCGTGGAGATACCCGGGCTCCTGCCCGGGGCGAGCGAAGACCGTGGGGGAGGGAAGGCCCTCCTCGGGGCCGTCCGGACCGCGGACATCGTTCTATACCTGTCCGGCCTGGGACAGGACCCTCTGGAACTCGACCTCGTGCGCCGGGAAGTCGCGGCGGCCGGGATAGAGAGGCCGGAGGCCACCTGCCTCACCGGACTCGACCTCCCCGGGGCCAGGGAGGCGGCCCCAGCGCGCCTCGCGGCTGCCGGACGGGCGGTGGCCTGCTCGACGATTACCGGCGAAGGGCTGGACGAACTCAGGGCCATGGTCTGGGCCATGGCCGGTCTCGTCCGCGTCTGGCGACGAGGCGAAAGGGGCGAGGGCGGCGAGCCCTTCGTCCTGGACGAGGGCGCCACCATCGGCGACCTGGCCCGGGGCGTCCACAAAGAGCTGTCAGGCGTCGCCATGAAGGCCGTCGTCTGGGGACCGTCGGCCAGGTTCCCGGGGCAGGTCGTCGGGCCGGGTCATGTCCTGGCCGACGGGGATGAGATCGAACTCAAGGTGAGGGCCTGAGGCTGACGGCCGGGGGCGCGTCAAGGTCCGGCGGCGGCCACCATGGCCCGGCGGCGGCCGCCCAACGCATTGTCGGAACTGTCCAGCAAAGGAAAAGCGGCTGCGCTTGGCTAAAGCTAGACCGACCGTTTGGTTCGTAATCGAACAAGTCTGAGAGGGGCGTGATGCAAGGAGATGCGGATCGTCGTCAGCATCAAACAGGTACCTGAGACGACCGAAGTGAAGATCGACCAGGCCGGCGGCCGGGTCGACACCGAGGGCCTGACCAGGATCATCAACCCCTACGACACCTACGCCCTGGAGGAGGCCATCCGGATCAAGGAGGCGTCCGGGGCCACGGTCGCCGTCATCAGCGCCGGGCCGGAGAAGACGAACGAGTCGCTCCGCGAGGCCCTGGCCACGGGGGCCGACGAGGCCTTCTTGCTCTCGGACCAGGCCTTCGAGGGGTCCGACCCACTGGCCGCGGCCCACATCCTGGCTCGCGGCATCGAAAAGTGCGGCCCGTACGACCTCATCATCTGCGGGCGCCAGGCCATGGACGGCGCCTCGGGTCAGGTCGGGCCGAGCCTGGCCGAGGAACTGGGCCTCCCGATGGTCAGCTTCGTGCGCAAGATCGAGGAACTGAAGGACGGGTACATCCGCGTGCAGCGGATGACGGATGACGGGTACGAGGTCTTGGAGGGCCCGCTTCCGATGGTCATCAGCGTCGTCAAGGAGATCAACGAGCCCCGCCTCGCCTCGCTCAAGGGGCTTATGAAGGCTAAGCGTGTGGAGATACCGGTGTGGGCGGCCGGCGATCTCGGCCTCGACGCTTCCCGCATCGGTCCGGCCGGGTCGCCGACCAAGGTGACCAAGCTGGCCCCGCCTCCGCCGCGTTCCGGTGGCGAGATGATCCCCGGCACGGCCGATGAGCAAGTCAAGACCCTGGTGGCCAAACTCAAGGCCGCCAAGATCCTGTAGAGGGAGGGGAGAGCGATGATCAGCAAGGCCGAAGCTAAGCATATCTGGGTCCTAGCCGAACAGAAGAAGGGCAAGGTCGCCAATGTGGCTCTGGAGGCCATCGGGCTCGCCCGCAAGCTCGCCTCCGCCTCCTCGCAGGAGGTTTGGGCCGTCCTGCTGGGGCAGGACGTGGGCGGACTGGCCGAAGGGCTCATCCAGTCCGGGGCCGATGTGGTCCTTGTCGTCGAGCACCCGAAGCTCGACACCTTCCGTGACGACCCCTACGTGGACGTGCTGGCCCACCTCGCGGAGAACCACAAGCCGGCCGTTTTCCTCATCGGGGCGAACTCCGCCGGCCGCTCCCTGGCGCCGCGCCTGGCGACCAAACTGCGGGCCGGCCTGGCGGCCGACTGCGTCGAGCTTTCCTGGGACGCCGGGAACCTGGTCGCCGTCCGCCCGATGTACGGCGGCAACGTCCTGGCCACCGTCACCTGCCCGGAGGCCCGGCCGCAGATGGCCACCCTCCGCCCGAAGGCTTCGCCCCGCCCGGTCCTTGACGCTTCCCGCAAGGGCCGCGTGGAGAAGGTGGACCTCGGGGGCCTCCAGATTCGCGACCGCGTGAAGCTGCTCGAGTCGGTGGAGACCGGCGGCGGGGAGGTCAAGCTTGAGGAGGCCGACATCATCGTCTCCGGCGGCCGGGGGATGGGCGGGCCGGAGAGATTCGCCGTTGTCAAGGCCCTGGCCGACGCCTTCAAGGGCGCCATGGGCGCCTCGCGCGCCGCGGTCGACGCCGGTTGGGTGCCCTACGCGCACCAGGTCGGCCAGACGGGCAAGACGGTCAGTCCCAAGGTCTACATCGCCTGCGGCATCTCCGGCGCCATCCAGCACCTGGCCGGGATGAGGTCGTCGGAGATCATCGTGGCCATCAACAAGAACCCCGACGCCCCGATTTTCAAGGTGGCCACCTTCGGCATCGCCGGAGACCTCTTCGAGGTCGTCCCGCTCCTGACGGAGGCGGTCAAGAAAGAGATGAGCTAGAGAGAGCGGCCCCTGGACTATCACGGCCTGAGCCCGGCGAACCGTGAAACTTTCCCTGGGAGCGTCCGTATGCCAAGGAAGATAACGCAACCAGGTGACCATTTGACCCTTCCGGGGGTGGCACTGAATGGAGCAGGAGTTCCGTAGCGTCCTGGCCATCGACGTCGGCAGCACGACGACCAAGGCCATCGTCATCGAACGCCGGGGTGAGCAGGAGTACCGTTTGGCCGCCCGGGCCGAGTCGCCGACGACGGTCGAGGCCCCGCTCGAAGACGTGATGATCGGGGTCCGCCAGGCTGTCGGGCGGGTGGAGAAGCTTCTCGGACGCCCGCTGATGGCCAACGGCTCGTTGGTCACGCCGGAGCAGCGGGGAGCAGCCGGGAAGGCCGTTTCGGGGGTGGACCTTTTCGTCTGCACCTCCTCGGCCGGCGGCGGTCTGCAGATGTCCGTGGCCGGACTGGTCAAGTCGATGACGGCCGAGAGCGCCGAGCGGGCCGCGCTCGGCGCGGGCGCCATCGTCATGGACGTCATCTCCCTGGACGACGCCCGTCTGGTCATGGAGCGTATCCGGCGCTTGCGGGAGTTGCGGCCGGACATGATTCTCTTCGCCGGCGGCACCGACGACGGCAACGTCTCGCATGTCGCGGCCATCTCCGAGTACATCGCCGCCTCGCGGCCGCGCCCGCGCCTGGGCGGCAACTACCGTGTGCCCCTCGTCTACGCCGGCAACCACCGGGCCCGCGAGTACGTGCGGGACGTGCTCGGCGACCAGATGGACGTCTACGTGGTCCCCAACATCCGCCCCACGCTCGAGGAGGAAATCCTCGAACCGGCTCGCCAGGAGATCCACCGGCTCTTTCTGGAGCACGTGATGGCCCGGGCCCCGGGGTACGAGAACCTCGTCAAGTGGGCGAAGAACATCATCGAGCCGACGCCGATGGCCGTCGGGAAGATGATGAAGCTCATGGCCGAGGCCCACCAGGCCAACATCATCGGGGTCGACATCGGCGGGGCGACCACCGACGTCTTCTCCGCCTACGGCGACAAGTTCCACCGCACGGTGAGCGCCAACCTGGGGATGAGCTACAGCACGGCCAACGTCTTCGCCGAGGCCACGCTGGGGAACGTCGAGCGCTGGCTACCGGTCGAAATCGACGAGAACGAGCTCAGGAACCTCAACGCGAACAAGATGATCCGCCCGACGACCCTGCCGGGCACGCTTGAAGAACTCCTGATCGAGCACGCCGTGGCCCGGGAGGCCATCCGCCTCTCCTTCGAACACCACAAGACGCTGGCCGTCGGGCTCAAGGGCGTGCAGCACGTCGGGACCTTCGACAAACTTAAAGATGCCTTCAACCAGAAGACGATGTCCGGCCAGTCCTTCGTCGACACCCTGACCGTCAACGCCGTGATTGGGAGCGGCGGTGTGCTCTCCCATGCCCCGCGCCGGTCCCAGGCCATGCTCCTGCTCATGGACTCCATCCAGCCCGAGGGTGTCACCGGGCTCTTCGTGGACAGCGTGTTCATGATGCCGCACCTCGGGGTCCTGGCGGAGATCGATCCCAAGGTCGCCCTGCAGGTCTTCGAGTCCGATTGCCTTGTGCCCCTCGGCACCTGCGTCGCGCCAAGGTGCCGGCCGAGACCCGGCCAGACCGTGGCCACGGTGGACCTGGTGTCCGCCGACGGGGCCAAGCGCCGCGAGACCGTCGTGGGCGGCGAACTGAGGATCATCCCGCTGGCCACCGGTGAACGTCTCGGCCTCGCCATCACCCCGGCTCGAGGCGTGGACGTGGGCGCCGGGCCCGGGAGGCGCATCGAGACTCAGGCCGTCGGCGGCGAAGTCGGGCTCGTGCTCGATGGCCGCGGCCGGCCCATCGTGTTCCCGGTTCAGGCCAGGGCCAGGCGGGCGGCCGTGCTGAAGTGGATCAAAGCCCTGGATGCCTACCCCGGCTTGCCGGAGACGGTCTTACCGGACGGTGAAGCGAAAGGGGGTCGCCGCTGATGCCAGATCCCGAACGGCACGCTTTCATCTTTGAGCGGGTCCGGGTGACCAAGACGAGGACCATCCCTCTTCCCGGAGAGGTGGTCGTGAAGCTCGGCGAGAGTGTCCGGCCCGGTGACCTGATCGCCCGGGCGGAGACGGTTCCAGGGGACCCCTTTGTCGTCGATTTGGCGGCCGATCTCCGCGGGACGTTCAATCCGGAGCAGGTCGGCAAGCTCATGCTCAAGCGGGTCGGTGACCGTGTGCAGGCCAAGGAGGTCATCGCGCGGAGGACGTCTGGTCCTTTCGGTGAGGTTCACGAGGCCTACTCGCCGGTCGATGGGGTCATCGAGTTCGTCTCGCACGCCTACGCCCGCGTCCTCATCCGTGAGGACGCTCAGAAGGCCGCCCCGGTCGTCATCGTCAACGTGTCCAAGAAGCTGGACATCCCCCCGATGCTCCTGCGCGCCTACATGCGGTATCGGGAGGGCGACGAGGTCCGGCAGGGCGCCATCATCGCCGACTCGCAGGGCGGCTTCGGCCTGGAGTATTGCTACGCCCCGACCACCGGCGTGATTGAGAAGGTTTGCACGAAGACCGGGGCCGTGACGATCGTCCGGCCGACCAAGTCCACGGAGGTGGACGCCTACCTCCTGGGACGGGTGGCCGAGGTCTTCCCCGAGACCGGCGCCCGTGTCGAAGCGACGGCCGCCTACGTCCAGGGCCTGTTCGGCCTGGGCTTTGAGAACCACGGGGTCCTCCGCGTCGTGGCCAAGAGCCCGGAGGCGATCATCACCGCCGATGACCTGACTCCCGACCTGGCCGAGGCCATCGTCGTCGGAGGGGCCAACATCACGCTGGAAGCCATGCGCAAGGCCGTCGACCTAGGGGTGGCCGGCATCATCACCGGCGGGGCCAACCACGCCGACCTGGCGGGCCTCCTTGGTCAGGAGCTCGGGGTCGGCATCACCGGCCAGGAGGACCTCGCCCTCACGGTCATTCTCACCGAGGGGTTCGGGACCATGCCCATGGCCTCCGACACCTTCGAACTCCTGAAGAGCGCGGAGGGGCGTCTGGCCTCGGTCAACGGTTCGACCCAGGTCCGGGCGGGGGCCATCCGCCCCGAGATCGTCATCCCCAGCCTGGACGACGACGGCGCGGCGCCACCGCGGCCGGTGGAGGAATGCCTGCACGAACTGGAGCATGAAAGAGGAGATGCGGTCCTCGGGTCGAAAGTGCGGATAGTTCGTAACCCGAAGTTTGGCCAGTGGGGAACCGTCGTGGCCCTGCCGGACGACCCGGTAGCCTACGAGACCGAGGCCAAGCTGCTCTCGGCCGAAGTGGAACTCTCCGACGGGCAGCGGATTTTCGTTCCCCTGGCCAACCTAGAGATTTCGTAGCCTCTGGGAGGACGCTCGCGACCCGTGAAGGTTATCCTTCGACTCTTTGGCTTCGCCCGGCGGTACTGGGTGGCCCTGGCCGCCGGGTTTCTGTCTTCCGCGGCCGGTCTGGCCGCCTCCTTCGTGGTTCCCTACATCGTGCGCGAGGTCATCGACTCGGCCATCACCCGGGTGGATTTCCGGCTCCTGGCTGTCGCTGCCGGCGGGGTCGTGGCCATCTCCCTCTTCCGGGCGGTCTTCGCCTTCGGCGAGCGGTACTTCATGGAGTACCTGGCCCAGAAGGTCATCTACGACATCCGCAACACGGTCTACCGGCACCTGCAGCGCCTGTCCTTCTCTTTCTACGACCGAGCCCAGACCGGTCAGCTCATGTCGCGGGTCACCGGAGACGTAGAGACCCTGCGCCGCTTCATGGGCTTCGGCCTCCTCAACCTCATCTCGAACGTCCTCACCTTCCTGGGCGTCCTGGTCATCCTCTTCAGCCTCCACTGGCGCCTGGCGGCCTTGTCTTTAGTGAGTATCCCGCCGACCGTCTTCGTCGTGGGCAAGTTCATGCGGCAGGTGCGTCCGATCTTTGTGGAGATCCAGCAGCAGTTGGCGGTAATCACCACGCGTCTGCAGGAGAACCTGAGCGGCGTCCGGGTGGTCCGGGCCTTCGCCCGCGAGGCGGACGAGGAGGCTCGCTTCGACCGCGAGAACGCCGGCTATCTCGAGCGCAACCTGGCCGCCGTCAGGCTCTGGGCGCTGTTCTTCCCGCTCATCAACTTCATCACCGGGGCGGGCACGGCTCTGGTCATCTGGTACGGCGGGCGGGAGGTCATCGCGGGGCGGCTGTCGCTGGGGTCGCTCGTGGCCTTCAACACCTTCCTCCTGATGCTCATCTCCCCCTTCCGCATGGTCGGGTGGATCATGAACATGGCCCAGCGCGCCCAGGCGGCCGGCGGGCGCATCTTCGAGATCCTGGACACACAGCCGGACGTCGGGGACCGGCCGGGCGCCTACGCCTTGCCCCCGATCCGGGGTGAGGTCCGCTTCGAGAACGTCTCGTTCACCTACACCCCGCCGGACCGTCAGACCGCCGGCGGGTGGGCCGGGGGCGGACGCGACGGGGGAGCGGGACCAGCGCCCGAGCCTCTGGTCGTCCACGACATCGACCTCGAGGTCCGCCCGGGCGAGAGCGTCGCCCTCCTCGGGGCCACCGGATCGGGCAAGACCACTCTGGTCAACCTCGTGCCTCGGTTCTACGACCCGAGTTCGGGACGGATCCTCATTGACGGCATCGACATCCGGGAGGTCACCCTGGAGAGCCTGAGACGCCAGATAGGTGTGGTCCTCCAGGACACCTTCCTCTTCTCGACCTCCCTCCGCGAGAACATCGCCTACGGACGGCCGGGGGCCACCCTCAGCGAGATCCAGTCGGCGGCCCGGGCGGCCGAGATCCACGACTTCATCGCCGGCCTCCCCGCCGGGTATGACACGGCCGTGGGGGAGAGGGGCGTCGGGCTGTCCGGCGGTCAGAAGCAACGGGTGGCCATCGCCCGGGCTTTGCTCATGGACCCCCGCATCCTCATCCTCGACGACTCCACCTCCAGCGTGGACACGGAGACCGAACACGCCATCCAGACCGCCCTGGCCAGGCTCATGCGCGGGCGCACGACCTTCGTCATCGCCCAGCGGCTGACGACCCTCAAGAACGCCGACCGCATCGTCGTCCTGGAGGACGGCCGCATCGCCGAGCTGGGCGACCACGCCGGTCTTCTGGCGCGGAGTCGTATCTACCGCGAGATCTACGAGATGCAGTTCAGGCCGCAGGAAGAGGAAGAGCGGCGGCGGGCCGCCGCGGCCCGGGTTCGCCCAGGCTCGGGGGGAGGTGGCCTCTAGTGCACATCCACGGCGCTCCGGACGAAGACGACCTGCGCCCCATAGACCCGGGCATCCTCCGCCGGCTCCTGGGCTACGTCGCCCCGTACCGGCTGAAGGTCCTGGCTTCCGCCGCCATGATGGTCGTCGGCTCGCTCACCGGCCTTCTCCCGCCGTATCTCCTCGGGGTGGCCATCGACCGCTACATCACCGCGGGCAATCTCGCCGGCCTGACCTGGGTGGCGCTCATCTACGTCGGGGTCTACCTCGTCCACTGGCTGGCCTCCTACTGGCAGACCTACATCATGTCCTGGGTCGGTCAGAAGGCCATCTACGCCATCCGGCGCGACCTCTTCGCCCAATTCCAGAAGCTCGACGTCGGCTTCTTCCAAAAGCACCCCACCGGGGTCCTCATCTCCCGGGCCACCAACGACGTCGAGGCCATGAGCGAACTCATCTCCGGCGGCATCGTCGAGGTCATCAACGATGTCCTGACCCTGGCCGGCATCATCACCATCATGTTCTTCCTGAACGTGAGGCTAGCGGTCTTCTCGCTCCTCATCCTGCCCCTGGTTGTCTTGGTGGCCACGGTCTTCCGGGGTCGGGTCATGATCGCCTACCGCGACGTCCGGCACAAGATCGCCAAGATGGCCGCCAACCTCCAGGAGACGATCTCCGGGGTGCGGGTGACCCAGGCGTTCGTCCGCGAGGAGGCCAACAACGAACGCTTCTCGGCGACCAACCAGGAAAACTACCGGGCCAACATGCGGGCGGCCTACCTTTTCGCCCTTTTCGTGCCGACGGTCGAGATCGTGGGGGCCCTGGGGACGGCCATCGTCATCTGGGTGGGCGGTAGTTCGGTCGTCCACGGTCTGCAGCAAGCGGCCGCAGCGGTGGGAGCGGTCGCCGGGTCCGCCTATCTCACCCCCGGAGAACTCATCGCCTTCCTCACCTACGTGACCCGCTTCTACCAGCCCATCCGTGACCTGGTCGCCGTGTACAACCAGACCCAGCAGGCCACGGCGGCGGCCGAGAAGATCTTCGGCATCCTGGACACGACGCCGGCGGTCGTCGACCGGGCCGGAGCCGGCGAGATCGAGCCGGTCCGCGGGGAGATAGAGTTCAAGGACGTTTCCTTCAGCTACGTGCCGGGCGAGCCGGTTCTCGACGGCATAAGCTTCCGGGCCGAACCCGGGCAGCGCGTGGCCCTGGTCGGGCCCACCGGCGCCGGCAAGACGTCGATCATCAACCTCCTGGGACGGTTCTACGACCCGCAGAGCGGAACGGTCCTCATCGACGGCTGCGACGTCCGCGACGTCACCCAAAGCTCGCTCCGGCGGCAGATGGCCTTCGTCCTCCAGGACACGTTCCTCTTCTCCGGGACGATCGAGGAGAGCATCCGGTTCGGGAAGCCTGAGGCGACGCGCGAGGAGTGCGTGGTCGCCGCCCGCACCGTCGGCGCCGACCAGTTCATCGCGAAGCTGCCCGAGGGGTACGACACGCAGGTCGAGGAGCGCGGGGGCAAGCTCTCCGTCGGCCAGCGGCAACTCGTGTCCTTCGCGCGCGCCCTCCTGGCCGACCCGCGCGTCCTGGTCCTGGACGAGGCCACCTCCAGCGTGGACGCCTACACCGAGATCATCATCCAGCGGGCCATGGGCCGCCTGCTCGAGGGCCGGACCTGCATCATCATCGCCCACCGCCTCTCGACGGTCCGGGACGCCGACCTCATCCTCGTCGTCGACGACGGAAAGATCGTCGAGCGGGGCCGGCACGCCGACCTCATGGACCAGGGCGGCCTCTACCGGCGCCTCTACGAGATGCAGTTCCGCCAGGAACCGGACGAAGAACCGGCCTCGGCCGCGGCGAACCCTGACGCCGGAGGCCGAAGCGAAGCGGAAGACGTCTAGAGGCACCGGCGGCCCGACCGGGAAAGGCAGGCCCCCGGGGTGGCCTTGATGGTCGAACCTATCGGCAAGCCCACCAGTGTTACCTTCCCGCCAGCGGCCCGGGTCTCTCCGGTCGCCGCGGCGCCTCCGCTCGAAAGAGAGTCCCTGGTCTGCCTCTGCCTTGTGCCGGGAGTGGGACCGGGGCGGCTCGGGCTTCTTCTCGAACGGTTCGGTTCGGCCGCCGCGGTCTGGACGGCCGGCGACGATGAACTCCGGGGCCCGGGCCTGCCGGAGGAAGTGGCCAGGTCGATCCTCGCCCACCGACGGCGGCTTGACCCGGCCACCGTGCTCGCCAAGCTCCGCCCGGAGGGCCTCACGGTGCTGACGACGCTTGACGAGTCGTACCCGGCTCGGCTAAGCTGTGTCCCGGGCTGCCCGCCGGTCCTCTTCGGCCTGGGCGACCCCCTCTGCCTGGCTCAGCCGGCCGTGGCCGTCGTCGGCACGCGACGTCCGACGCCCTACGGGCTCGAGGTGACCGGCCTGATCGCGGGTGGCCTGGCCGAGGCGGGGCTGGTCATCGTTTCGGGATTGGCCGTGGGCATCGACGGCGCGGCCCACCGGGCCGCCCTTGAAGCCGGCGGGCGGACGATCGCCGTCCTCGGCTCGTCCCTGGACAAGCTGTACCCCAAGAGGCACGCGGGGCTGGCCGCTGAGATCACGGCGGCCGGGGGGATGGTCATAAGTCAGTTCCGTCCGGATACCCTACCGGACAAAGGGACCTTCGTCGCCAGGAATCGCGTCGTGGCCGGGCTGAGCCTCGGGGTCGTGGTCTGCGAGGCCCCGTTGGAATCGGGGGCCCTCATCACCGCGCGAGCAGCGGTCGGATTGGGCCGGCCGGTCCTGGCCGTGCCCGGACCTGTCGGGTCGCCGACCAGCGCGGGGTGCCTGGAGTTGCTGCGGGCCGGGGCCCGGGCCGTGAACACCGCCGGCCACGTCCTGGAGGACCTGGGTCTGCCCGTTGCTGCCGCCTGGCTTCGGCCGGCCCCTTCCCCGGCGGGGCGCCCGTCGGTCTCGGACGACAGCGGGACCGTTCTGGCCGCCATGCAGCGGGGGGAGACGCTTACGTTCGACCGGCTCATGGCCCGGACCAGGCTCGGCCCGGAGACCCTGGCTTCGGTCCTGGGCCTGATGGAAGTCAAAGGACTGGTGGCCAGGCAGCCCGGCCAGCGGTACACCCGCGCCTAGCGGAGGCCGGACCGGCCGCGGAGTTTGGACGGAGGAGACCTTTGAAGGCCAAGAAGAAGGGGCAGCGCCGGTCGCCCGCTCACGGTGGCCGACCCCTCATCATCGTCGAGTCACCCGCCAAGGCCCGGACCATCGAGAAGGCCCTCGGACGCAGCTACCGGGTTTCCGCGAGCCTGGGGCACCTCCGCGACCTGCCGCGCAGTCAGCTTGGCGTGGACGTCTCCCAGGACTTCGAACCGAAGTACATCACAGTCAGGGGGCGGGGAGAGGTCGCGCGGTCCTTGCGGGCCGCGTCGGGCTCGGCGAAGAAGACCCTGCTCGCCGCTGACCCCGACCGCGAGGGCGAGGCCATCTCCTGGCACCTGGCCCACCTTCTGGACCTCGATCCCGCCTCACCGTGCCGGATCGTCTTCCACGAGATCACCCGAGAGGCCATCGCCGAAGCGGTCCGCCACCCGAGACCGGTCGATATGGACCTCGTCGACGCGCAGCAGGCCAGGCGCGTCCTGGACCGTCTGGTCGGCTACGAACTGAGCCCGCTCCTGTGGCGCAAAGTGCGCAAGGGGCTATCGGCCGGCCGCGTCCAGAGCGTGGCCGTCCGGCTCGTCTGCGAGCGGGAGGCCGACATCAAGGCCTTCCGGTCCGAGGAGAGCTGGACCATCGAGGCCTCCCTCACCGCCACCCCGCCACCGGACAAACCGGTCTCCCCTTTCCCCGCGCGTCTCGCCGGGAGGCTGGACGCGACGGGCCAAGCGGAGAAGGTGGAGGTCAAGGCGAGGCAAGAGGCGGACGACATCGTCCGGGACAGCCTCAAAGCGACTTGGACCGTGCTTGGCGTCCGCCGGGGCACCCGCCGGCGCAATCCGCCGGCGCCTTTCATCACGAGTACCCTGCAGCAGGAGGCGGCCAACCGCCTCGGGTTCACGGTCCGGCGGACGATGGCCATCGCCCAGCAATTGTACGAGGGCGTCGAACTCGGCGAGGCCGGTCCGGTCGGGCTCATCACCTACATGCGCACCGACGCCACGCGGGTCGCCGAGAGCGCCCGCGAGCAGGTGAGGGCCTTCGTGACGGAAGCGCTCTCCGGGGAGTACCTGCCGGAGACGCCCCCCAAGCACAAGGTCGGGCGGCGCGCCCAGCAGGCGCACGAGGCCATCCGGCCCACCGACCCCTCCCGGGTTCCGGCCTCGATCCGGCCCTACGCCACGGACGAGCAGTTCCGCCTGTACCGGGTCATCTGGGAACGCTTCCTGGCGAGCGAGATGGCCAGGGCGGTCTACGCCACGGTGTCGGCCGACTTCGCGGCCGGGGAATGGCGCTACCGGAGTTCCGGGTCGGAAATCCGTTTCCCGGGCTTTCTGGCCGCCTACGACCTGGGCGGGGAGAGCCCGGACCCGGACGTCTCCGCGGCCGGAGAGGAGGCGCCGCTCTCCCTGCCGGAACTCCACCGCGGGCAGAGCGTGTTTCCGGTCGAGCTCACCCCGGAACAGCACTTCACCGTGCCGCCGCCCCGGTACAACGAGGCGACGCTCGTCCGGGCGATGGAGGAACTGGGCATCGGCCGTCCGAGCACCTACGCTCCGACCATCGAGACCATTTCCTCCCGGGGCTACGTCGAGAAGGTCGAGGGCCGGCTCGCTCCGACGAAGCTCGGCGATATCGTCACCGGCATCCTCCTCCAGCACTTCCCGGGGGTCATCAACGTGGCCTTCACCGCCGAACTCGAGGACCAGCTGGACCGGGTCGAGGACGGCACCCTTCCCTGGCGGAAGGTCGTGCGGCGCTTCTACGAGCCCTTCGCCGCCGCGCTCAAGACGGCCGAGGAGGAACTCGGCCGGGTCGAGGTTCCTCTGGAAGAGAGCGGGCTGGCCTGCGAGGCGTGCGGCCGCCCGATGGTCGTGAAGTACGGGCGTTTCGGCCGCTTCCTGGCCTGCTCGGGGTATCCGGAGTGCCGGCAGACGCGTCCGTACGTGATCCCGACCGGGGCCACCTGCCCGCGGTGCGGTGGTGAGGTGGTCGAGAAACGGACCAAGAAGGGGCGCCGGTTCTATGGCTGCATCCGGTACCCCGAGTGCGACTTCTCGGTGTGGTCGCGTCCCAGCGACCGCCGGTGCGCCGAGTGCGGGAGTTTCCTGGTGGTGGCCGGCAAGAGCGAGACCCAAGCCGATGGGAACGGGCCTCTCCTCCGGTTGCGGTGCGCCCGGGAGGGCTGCGGCTACGAGGAGTCCGCTCCTCCTCCGCCCGGCTAGCCCGGCCGCCTGCCTGGGCTGGCCCACCCGCCTGCCCCCAGACATGGCGCGTTGTGCCACCTGAGGACGCATGGTAGTATGAGAGGAACGGCTCAAGTGAGGCTGGTCTTGTCGTTCCGCCATCCGTGCCGGATGGCCGCGGGCGGGACCAGCCGTCTGGGAGAAGGGAACGACCGATGGCTTCCGCGGTCACGGGGGGGGCCCTGGGCCTGGAGGGTCAGGTCGAGGGGTTCCTCACCTACCTGCGGGTGGTCAGGAACGTCTCTCCGAACACCCTCCAAGCCTACGCGACTGACCTCGGGCAGTTCTTCGAGTTCCTGGAGCGGGAC
>CALMHV010000193.1 GCA_937863905.1 uncultured Bacillota bacterium | reverse complement strand
CCCTCGGCGGTGGCGCCGCACGCGCCGCATTTGAAGACGCCCACATTCTCCCCTCCCATCAGGACCAACTCTCTTTGCCGGCGAATTCGCGGACGGCCAGGTAGAACCTCCCGGAGTGGGGGTGGCGCGCGCGACGCTGGCTGACGCGGCCCGGCCCGGTGGGGCTCGGTGAGGTCCGGTGGGGCCCGGTGGGGCCCGGCCCGGCGTTTATGCTAGAATACTCTAGCAGGACCCGGACCTCCCGGAGGTGGCACGAGCCTGGACCCGACCGCGAAGCGCCCCGAAGCGGACCCGACCGCGAAGCCCCCCGAACCGGCCCCGACCGCGGCTGTCGGCGCCCCGCTCGCGCCGCCACCCGCCCCCGGCCAGGCCACGACCGAGTGGCTGAAGAAGGCCTTCGAGGCCGACGGGTATATCGCGGACCTGGACACCATCGTCGCCGTCTACCTCTCCCTGCGCCTGGAGAAGCCGCTTCTCATCGAGGGCGCCCCGGGCGTGGGCAAGACCGAGATCGCCAAGGTCCTCGCCCGCGTCTTTGCCACCGACCTCATCCGCCTGCAATGCTACGAGGGGCTCGACGAGAGCAAGGCCCTCTACGAGTGGGACTACCAAAAGCAGCTTCTTCACATCCAGATCTTGCGCGAGCAGGGCCAGGTCACGGCGGAAAGCGACCTCTTCTCCGAGGAATACCTCCTGGAACGGCCGCTCCTCCGGGCCATCCGGGCCGCCCGGCGCCCGGTCCTTCTCATCGACGAGGTCGACAAGTGCGACCCCGAGTTCGAGGCTTTTCTCTTCGAGGTCCTCTCCGACTTCACGATATCCGTGCCGGAGATCGGGACGATGCGGGCCCGGCAGGTCCCCATCGTGGTCCTGACCTCCAACAACGAGCGCGAGCTGTCCGACGGGTTGCGGCGTCGGTGTGTGTATCTTTTCATCGAGTTTCCGAGCGTGGAGAAGGAATTGCGCATCGTCCGGTCGCGGGTGCCCGAGGCCTCCGAGAAGCTGGCGACCGACGTGGCCCGGGTCGTGGCCGAGGTCCGGGCGATGGACCTCAAGAAGCAGCCGTCCATCGCCGAGACCCTCGACTGGGCGCGGGCCCTCCTGGTCCTGGGCGCCGAGAAGCTCGACGACGGTCTCCTGGCCGAGACCGCGACCATCCTCCTCAAGAGCCGCGAGGACGTGACGACCCTGCGGCAGGCGGCCGCGGCCGGCGGCTTCGTGACCGGGGCCCTGGAGAAGAGGCCGATCCCCGGGCCGGCAAGGAAATGAACCCGCCCAGCGGCGCGGCGCAGCCCCCCGGTGACCTCGCCCTCGGCCTCCAGGAGAACCTCATCCGCTTCGTCCACGTCCTGCGACGCCTCGGCGTACCCGTCAACCCGGCCGAGACGCTCGACGGCCTGGCCGCCCTCGGCGCCATTGGGCTTGGCGACCGGGAGTCGGTGAAGGCCGCCCTCCGCGCCACCCTCGTCAAGCAGGAAGGCCTGGCGCCCCTCTACGACCGGGCCTTCGACCTCTTCTTCGCCCGCCCCGAAGACCGGCAGGCCCGGGTCGCGGAGATGCGGCGGGCGCGCGAGGCGCGGCGGGTCGGGCTGGAGGCGGCGAGCCACGAACTCGTCTTCCAGGGCGAGCGGCTCGAACTCACCCCGGAGGACCTCGAGGTCTACGCCCGGCTCGCCCAGGAGCAGCGCGACAAGCTGCGCGACTTCCTGGCCGAGTCGTCGGCCGGCAACAAGGTGGACAGCAAGTTCACCCCGCTCATCGAGAGCATCGTCCGCGGCCACCTGGAGCGGCTGCGGCGCGAACTCGGCCTCGAGCGACGGAGCGAGCCGAGCCTCACCGGGGACGACGATCTGGACGCCGTCATCGAGGGAACGCTCGACGGGGTCCTCACCGGCTCCGGCGGGGCGCCCGGACGCGCCGCCGAACCTCTCCTGCACCTGGACATGAAGGACATCGCCGAGACCGACCTGCCGCGGGCCACGCAACTCATCCGGCGGCTGGCGCGCCGGCTGGCGACGCGCCTCTCGCGCCGCTACCGCGAGACCCGGAAACGGCGCCGTCCCAACATGCGCCGGACCATCCGGTCGAATATCGCCCACGGCGGGGTCCTCTTCGATTTGAGGTTCCGGGAGCGCCGGGTGACGCGCCCGCGTCTCCTCCTCATCTGCGATGTCTCCGGCTCCATGGCCCGCTACACCGGCTTCATCCTGGAGTTCATCTTCGGGCTCCGGGCGGCGGTGCGGGGCGTGGAGGCGTTTGTCTTCTCGGAGGAACTGGAGCGGGTGACGGAACTGGTGGAGAGGCCGGCGCCAGCGGCGGCCCTACCGGACGAGGCGGGCGCCGGGCGATCCGCTGCCGGTGGACCAGCCGCCGGCCGCTTTGCCGCCTCGGCCCGCCAGGTCGTCGAGAGCAGCCGGGTCTGGGGGAAGGGCACGGACCTCGGGACGGCCCTGGCCTCCCTGGTGGCCGAACACGGTCGCCTGCTCACGCGGGACACCGTGGTCATCATCGTCAGCGACACCAAGACCCTCGGCGCCGACGAGGCGGCCCGGCTCCTGACCCGCATGAAACCCAAGGTCCGCGAACTCCTCTGGCTGAACACCCTGCCCTGGGGGGAGTGGGCCAAGCACCGCACCGTGGCCCTCTTCGGCCGGCTCGTGAACATGCACGAGTGCTACACCCTCGCCCACCTCGAGCGGGTCATCCGCCTCGGCGTGGGGCGGCACATCCGGGCCTAGGCTGCTCCCAGGCTCTCCCCCGAGCCAACTCCGCTGGCGAAGGCTACAACGCCTTGGCCACTATCTCCGCCACGTCCTTGGTGATATCGCGCTGCTCGCCAACGGCCTTGAGGCCGTCGTCGAACATCTGCAGGCAGTAGGGGCAGGCCGTGACGACGGTGCCGGCTTTCGTCCCCAGAGCCTGCTCGGCCCGGCGGGCGTTGACCTTGTGGGCCGCGTCTTCCTCAAGCCACATCCGGCCGCCGCCGGCCCCGCAGCAGAAGCTCGTCCGGCCGTGGCGCGGCATCTCGACGATCTCCGCCCCGGCGGCCTTGAGCGCGGCGCGCGGCGCGGCGAACTCACCTTGGTACCGGCCGAGGTAGCAGGGGTCGTGGAACGTCACCTTGGCCGCCTCGCCCGCGAGCTTCGTCCCCAGCTTGAGCTTGCCCGCGGCCACGAGTTCAGCGATGAGCTGGCTGTGGTGGACGACCTCGAACGAAAGACCCGGCTGCCCGACGGCCGCGCCCGGCTGCCCGACGGCCGCACCCAGCTGCGGGTACTCGTTCTTCAGCGCGTTCAGGCAGTGCGGGCAGGCCGTGACTATCTTCTTGAACTTGTAGGCCTTGAGGGTCTCGATGTTCTCCTGGGCCAGGGTCTGGTAGAGGTACTCGTTGCCGAGCCGCCGGGCCGAGTCGCCGCAGCAGGTCTCGCCCTCGCCGATGACCCCGAAGTCCACGCCGGCGGCCTTCAGCACCTTGACCGTGGCCTCGGTGATGGCCTTGGAGCGGTCGTCGAAGGCCCCGAAGCAGCCGACCCAGAGGAGATACTCGACCTCCTCGCCCTCGGCCAGCTTCCGGGCCTCGATCTTCTGCAGCCAGTCGCCGCGCGAGGTGCGCGCCAGGCCCCAGGGGTTGCCGTTGTTCTGCAGGTTCCGCAGCGTGCGCCCGGCCTCGGTCGGCAGGCGCGACTCCATGAGGACCAGGTAGCGCCGCATCTCGATGATTTTCGGGATGACCTCGACGAAGATGGGACACTGGTCCTCGCACGCCCGGCAGGTGGTGCAGTTCCACAGGACGTCCTCGGTGATGATGTCGTCGATGAGCGCGGGCATCTCCAGCTCGGCCACGGCTTCTTCCATGGCCTCATACTCCTTGGCCGGGTCGAGTTTCTTCGCCCGGACCTTGGCCTGGACCGCCGCCAGGGCCGGCCCGTACTTCTCCAGGGTCTTGCGCATGCTCTGGATGACGTCCCTCGGGCTCAGTTTCTTGCCGGCGAAGTTGGCCGGGCACTGGTCCTGGCAGCGCCCGCAACGGGTGCAGGCGTTGGTGTCGAAAAGGTCCTTCCAGGTGAACTCGTCCAGGCGCGAGGCGCCGAAGGTCTCGCTGTTCTCGATGTCCACGTGGGCCAGGGCGCCCTTCGGCCCGAGGTTGCGCAGGAACTGGTTGGTCGGGGCCAGGACGATGTGAAAGAGCTTGGAGTAGGGCATGTAGGCCACGAAGCCCACGGCCAGGAGCATGTGGAACCACCAGAGGTAGCGGTGCCACATCTCGATGCCCGCCAGGCCGAGCGTTGCCGGGGCCAGGGCGCCGCCGGCGCCGAGGGTCGCCCCGAACCACTTGGCGATGACCAGTCCGACCGGGGTCCACATGGCCCACTGGTCGCCGGCCGCCGCCATCCGCAAGCCCTCCAGGAAATACCCGGTGAGCAGGATGACCAGCAGGGCGACAAGGGTGATGGCGTCGTCGGCCGTGCTCTCCAGGCGCTTGGGCCGCAGGACGTACCGGCGGAAGGCGGCGAGGAGGAGACCGAAGATGGCGACCACGCCCAGGATGTCGAGGGCCAGGGAGAGCCAGAGATAGAAACCGCCGTACATGACGTGCAGGCCCAAGTCGGCCTGCAGCAAGACGGCCACGGTGCCGAAGGCCAGGACGATGAACCCATAGAAGATGCAGGCGTGCATGATGCCCGGGTAGGCTTCCTTGAGCACGCTGAGGTGGAAGACGGTGTTCGACAGGAAGGACTTGACGCGCTCCCACGGCTTGTCCCAGCGCATCGCGGGCTTACCCATCCGCCAGTTGCGCCAGTGACGGTACAGCCCATAGAGAAAGACAGCGGCGCCGGCGACCACGAAGAGGTAGAGGATGAGGTGGCCGACGACGTTCCAGTAAATCTGCCTTGTGGGCACGGACATCCCTCCAACCCGCGAGCTACGTGCGGCTTCTCCTTTCGTTCCGCTGGCTTCTCGCTCCTCTGATTCCGTTCGTACGACTATTCGGTAGAGTTGGGGCATCCTGCCGCTGGCATGGCCACTCGCGCCTCCCGAATATGTTTGAGAGTCTTCGGGGAGGGAGGCCGCCCGACCTTGCGCCGAGCGCCCGCCGCCATCCTGGCCGCCCTGGCCACCGCCCTGACCCTGTCTTTGCTCCTCTACCCCGACGCCTCGCTTCAGGCGGCCAAATCCGGCCTCAACCTCTTCCTCACCGTCGTCTTCCCGTCGCTCCTGCCGTTTTTCATCCTGTCCGAGATCATGCTGGGGCTGGGCGTGGTCCATTTCATCGGCGTGCTTTTCGAACCCTTGATGCGTCCGGTCTTCAACGTCCCCGGCGAGGGCGCCTTCGCCCTGAGCATGGGCCTGGCCGCCGGGTATCCCATGGACGCCGTCATCGCCGCCCGCTTCCGCAAGATGAACCTCTGTAACCGCGTCGAGGGCGAGCGCCTCCTGGCCTTCACCAACACGGCCGACCCCCTGTTCATCTTCGGGGCCGTGGCCGTGGGGATGTTCGGGATGCCGGCCCTCGGGGCCGTCCTGGCCCTGGCCCACTACGTGTCGGCCCTCGGCGTGGGGCTCATCTTCCGCTTCTACGGGCGCCATCTGCCGCCGTCCGGGGAGGAGAAGCCGCGAACCGGCCACATCCTGGCCCGGGCGGCGAGGGCTCTGTTCGCGGCGAGGGAGGAGGACGGGCGGCCTCTCGGGCGGCTGGCCGGCGACGCCGTGAACGACTCGGTCAAGACGCTCCTGATGATCTGCGGGTTCATCATGCTCTTCTCGGTGTTCGTCGGCATCTCCAGCAAGATCGGGCTGGCGAAATGGCTGGGCTGGCCTTTCCTCGTGCTCTTCCGGGGGCTCGGGCTCGAACCGAGTCTGGTGAACTCGGTCGTGTCCGGGTTCTTCGAGATCGACCTGGGGACGGTGGCGGCCAGCCAGGCGGCGGCGCCGTTCGTCCAGAAGGCCCTGATGGCCTCGGCCGTCATCGCTTGGAGCGGCCTCTCCGTCCACGGTCAGGTCGCCAGCGTCATCACCGGGACCGACATCCGGATGGGTCCCTACGTGCTGGCGCGTCTCATCCACGCCGTCCTCGCCGCCCTGGCGACGATAGTTTTGGTGCCTCTCCTGCTGGGGCCGGTGGTGGCGACGGGGGCGGTCGGCGGTCTGGTCGGTCCGAGCGATGTGGGGCTGATGGCCGGCCTCGGCGTGGCCTTACGCGCCGCGGCGGCCTGGCGGGGCGTGGCCGGACCCGGGTTCGTCTGGTGGTCGCTGGGCCGGAGCGCCCTCCGGGCGGTGGCCGTCCCTCTCGGGATGGCCTTGGCTGGGGCGGTGGCCGGTCTGGTCGGCGGGCGGGTGGCTCGGGTGGCTCGGGTGACGGAGCGCGACGGGCGCGGCCCAAGGACCCGGTCGCGCCCGCGTTAGTGCGCCCGCGTTAGTGCTTGCCTATGCCCCGTCTACTACGGCCCGCCCAACGTCCCCGTCCACTGTATCGGGATGATGGCCAGGTCTATCTGGCTGCCGTCCTTGGCGCTCAGGTCGTAGAAGTAGAGCGTGAGGCCGGGGCTCGTCGGCGCGGTGAACTGGATGTCCAGGCTGAACTGGCCCCAGGCCGGGGCGCCCCCGCTGGCCATGATGCCTCCGGAGGCCAGGACGTTGTGCCCGTCCTCGAGCGAGTAGCTGAACTGGGCTTCCCAGACCCGGGCGAGGCCCTCGATGTGCAGGGCGGTCGTCGCGATCTGGCTGAACGGCAGAGGCGAGATGGCCACGAGCATCGGGCCGGCCGGGCTCTGGACCGGCCAGGGCAAGGTCTCCGGCCCCTCGGTCAGAACCTCGGTTATCGACTCCGGCGTGACGGCGGTGCGGATGAGCGTCGCCGGATAGCTGATTACCTGGATGACCGCGCTGCCCGGTCCCGGGTCCTGCGTCCGGAAGGTCAGGGCGTAGGTGCCCCCGCTCACCTTCACGTCCCAAAGGTCGACCGCGTAGCCGCCGGTCGGCTTCTCCCCGCGGGCGGCGAGGATGTAGGTCGTCCCGGGGTCGAAGCTCACGACGTGGACTCCGGGGGCGAGGCTGCAGGCTTCGGCCCAGGCCTTGACCCAGGCCTCCTGCAGGGTCGTCGGGTCCACGACCGCGAACCCCTCGAAGACGCGGGGCTTTTCGGCGCCCCGGTTGAACAGCTTGCAGCCGGATGTCCCGGCGACAGCCGCCACCACGAGGATCGTCAGAACCGCCAGGGACAGCGTCCTTGCGCCAAGCCGCGTTCCTCTCACCGTCATCGCCAACCCTCCGAGAACATCGGTCGCCCTCCGAGAACATCGGTCGGATGCGACCGCCGAGTCGCTCCTGTATTCTACCCCGTGGCGGGCCCGTCCTCTTGTCGTCCCGAGACAGGAAACCCCTGCCTCGCTGTCCAATGTTAGCAAGGACTTCGCACATAGGGGGTTTGCCGATGCTTCCCGAGTACTTCGATTACCATATCCGTTCGCGGGTCGTCGCCGGTCCGGGGGTGGCCTCGGCCTTGGGCAACGAACTAAGGCGTTTCGAGCGGAAGCGGGCCTTCATCGTCACCGACAAGGTCGTCGGCCAACTGGGCTTTCTCGACCGGGTGAAGAAGAGCCTGGCCGACGCTGAGCTCGACCTGGTCGGCGTGTTCGACGAGGTGCCGCCCAACTCCGAGTTCGGGGTGGTCATGCGGGGGGCGGCCGCTTGCCGGGCCGCGCGTGGCGACATTCTCATCGCCATCGGCGGCGGCAGCGTCATCGACACGGCCAAGGGCATGAACGTGGTCCTCTCCCTGGGCGGCGACTACATCGACTACCAGGGTTTCGGGCTCATCGAACGGCAACTCGGCCCGCTCGTGGCCATCCCCACCACAGCCGGAACCGGCAGCGAGGTCACGGCCTACGCCGTCATCCGCGACGACGCCACCAAGTCCAAGCAGACCATCGTCTCCAACCACCTGGCCGCCGACCTGGCCGTCCTCGACCCGGAACTCACCTTGTCCCTGCCGCCCTCCCTCACCGCCTCCACCGGCCTGGACGCCCTCACCCACGCCGTGGAGGCCTACCTTTCGACCAACTGGCGGCCCATCTCCGACGGCATCGCCCTCCACGCCTGCGGGATCATCGTCCGCTGGCTCCCGGTGGCCGTCGACGACGGCGCCAATCTGGAGGCCCGCTACGAGATGCTGGTCGCCGCGTGTGAGGCCGGCATGGCCTTCAGTTCGGCCATGGTCGGCTGCGTCCACGCCCTGGCCCACACCCTCGGCGGTCTCTACGAGGTGCCGCACGGGCTGGCCAACGCTGTTCTGCTGGCCCCGGGCATGGAGTATAACCTGCCGGTGGCTGAGGCTCGCCTGGCCGACCTGGCCCGGGCCTTCGGGCTCAAGCCGACCGGCGACCAGGCCAGGGATGCCCGGGCGGCCATCGACTTTGTCCGGGGCCTTCTCCCGCGCGTCAAGCTCCCGACGCGCCTGCGGGACCTCAAGGTCCCCGAGGGCGAACTGGCGCTTGTGGCCGAGACGGCCTGCCTCGACGCGGCCATCTACACCAACCCGCGCGAGGCCGTGGCCGAGGAACTGCTCGAAGTCCTAAAGAAGGTCTACTAGCACGTCAGAAGGGGGTTTCGCGCATGGCGACGTTCAAGGATGCGGCAGAGGTCTATCAGTGCGTCGGAGGGTTCTTCAAGACGGTGACCGACCACCCGGAGATGGGGGAGAAGATCGGTGCTTCCGGGCTCATCATCCAGTTCGTCTACAGCGAGCCCGACTCCATCATCACCGTCGACGCCAAGAACCCGCCCCCCAAGGGGTCCTTCTTCCGGATCATCGAAGGCCCGTGCGACCTCAAGCCCGACGTCAAGATGACCATGACCGCCGACATCGCCCACCGCTTCTGGTTCGGCAAGGTCAACCTGGTGCAGGCCCTGGCCAAGGGCGACATGAAGGCCCAGGGGCCCATCCCGTCCATCCTCAAGCTCCTGCCGGCCATCAAGCCCGCCTACACCCTGTACCCGGAGTATCTCAAGAAGATAGGCAAGGCCGACAAGGTCATCTAGCCGGTCGGCGCCAGCGGTGCTGTCGAGGCCGACGCGCCCCGCGTCGTGCGGCCTTGGCGCGACCCGCGTCGTGCGGCCTTGGCGCGACCCGCGTGGTGCGGCTTTGGCGCGTCAAGATTAGGAGGAGCCGGGCATGAACGGTTACTGCGGCAAGTTCCTTAGGGTCGATCTCTCCAAGGGGTCCCTTACCGACATCCCTCTCTCGCCCACTGTCCTTCGCGACTACGTGGGGGGCTCGGGCCTGGCGGCCCATCTCTTTCTCGAGGAGATCCTGGAGGCTGCCAGGGCGACGGGACGGATGCCCACCGGCGGCGGCGTGGCCTCCGACGCCGGCTACCCCGACCCCCTCGGCCCCGACAACCCTTTCATCATTGCCACCGGCCCGCTGACGGGCACCCGCCTTCCGGCGACTTCCCGGTGGACCGTTTCGGCCCGTTCCCCGCTCACCGGCCTCTGGGGTGAGGCCAATGTCGGCGGGTTCTTCGGAGCCGAGCTCAAGTTCGCCGGGTACGACGGCGTCCTCGTCACCGGACGCGCCGCCAAGCCCGTCTATCTCCTCATCGACCGGGGCCGGGCCAGCCTCGAGCCGGCCGACGACCTCTGGGGCCGGGACACCTACGATACGGCCGACCTCCTGGCCGCCAGACACGGGGCCGCCGGGACCGCTGACGCCAAGCTCCGCCGTCCCAGGGTCTTCACCATCGGTCCGGCCGGTGAGAACCTGGTTCGCTACGCCGCCATCGTCCACGACAAGCACCACGTCGCCGGCCGCACCGGCATGGGCGCGGTGATGGGGGCGAAGAACCTCAAGGCGGTAGTGGCCCGCGGCGCCATGGGCCAGGCCGGGCAGGCCGGTCCGGAGGGCGGCTTCACCCTCGCCGACCCCGCGGCCGTCAAGGAACTGGCCACCGGGTTCGTCACCCGGGCCCACGAGAACATGGTCACCAAGAGCCTCCACGAGGCCGGCACCATCATGGGCATGGACCTCGGGGGCCTCATCGGCGACGTCCCCATCCGCAACTGGTCGCTTGGCGCGTGGGGCGACGAACTCGAGAAGGTGGGGGTGGGCGGGTACGGGGCCGTCCTCGTCGGGACCAGCTCTTGCTTCGCTTGCCCCATCGCCTGCAAGCGCAAGGTCACGGCCGAAGCGCTGGGGCGCAAGCTCGAAAACGCTCCGGGGGCCGAGTACGAGACCCTGGGCTGTCTGGGTCCGAACCTCCTCATCAGCGACCTGCCGGCCCTGCTCGTGGCCGGCGAAGTCTGTAACCGCCTGGGCCTTGACACCATCACGGCCGGCGGCACCCTGGCCTACGCCTACGAAGCCGCCGAGAAGGGGCTGCTGGACGGGCTCGTCGGGGCGGGGGCGGCCGCCGAACTCGCCAAGGGCTGGGGCGATGCGCCCCTCATGGTCCGGCTTATCGAGGACATCGCCGCCCGGCGCGGTCCGGTCGGTGACGCTCTGGCGGAGGGGAGCACCCGGCTCGCCCGGCGCCTCGGACGGCCGGAGGCCCTGGCGTTCCTGGCCACGGCCAGGGGCCTCGAAGCGCCCGCCCACGACCCGCGGGCCGTCCACGGCATGGCCCTTTCCTACGCCACCTCGACGCGCGGCGCCTGCCACATGAACGGCCTGATGTACGGGGCCGAGCACGCCGGCGTCATGGCCCCGGAGGTCGGGGTGGAATCCGACGGGCTCCAGCAGTCGTCGGAGGGCAAGGGCCGTCTCTGCAAGCTCGCCCAGGACCTGGGGGCCGTGTCCGGCCAGTCGGCCGTTCTCTGCCAGCTCGGCGGGAACATGTACAGCGCGAACGACCTCGCGGCCATGCTCAACGCGGTGACCGGGTTCGGCTACTCCCTTGAGGACATCATGGAGTGCGGCGAGCGCATCTGGAACGCCAAGCGCGGCATCGGCAACCTCTACGGTTCGGACGGCCGGGACGACACCCTCTCGCCGAGGCTCCTTGAGGTCCTTGAGGACGGTGGGGCCGCCGGTTCCGAGCCCGACCTGCCCGGCATGCTGGCCGAGTGGTCCGAGCTTCGGGGTCTGGACGAGCGCGGCTACGCGCGCCGCGAGGTCCTGGAGCGGCTGGGGCTGGGGAGGTTGGCGGCGCTCATCGGGGAGGTATGAGCGTCCAGGATTGACCGCTCGGCCGCCGCTCAGACGGTCCAGGTCTGGTCCGTTCTCACGGAGGCCAGGACGCCGGGCGCATCGTTCACGTCAGCTCACAGTTGATGCTTACTCCTGGTGATGATAGCCTGGGACGTGGAGATGGTAAACACCGTATGGATGAGGCTCGCGAATGGCTGAGCCAGTCCGAATACGACCTGGAGACCGCCCAGGCCATGCTTGATTCGAGGCGCTACATATACGCCGTCTTCATGTGTCATATGGCCGTGGAGAAGGCGCTGAAGGCCCTGGTAGTCCAGCGGACCGGTGACGCTCCCCCCAGGACACACAGCTTGGTTCAACTGGTCGGATTGGCGAGCCCCAACCTAACGCCTGACGAAATCAAGTTCCTCACCCGGTTGAGTTCGGCGGGTGTGTCGACCAGGTACCCGGAGGAACTAAGCAAGGCTTTGGACGATTTCCCGCCAACTGTTGTGCAGGAGTATGTCAGGAGAGCGGGGGAGGTCGTGGAGTGCCTGAGGAAACAAGTCAGTTGACCGTCGTGGTCAAGGCGTACCTGGCGGCCTTGAGGCGCCAGGGCGTTCCCACCGACAGAGTGTACCTCTTCGGCTCCCACGCAAGAGGCGATGCAAGACCGGACAGCGACATCGACCTCATTGTCGTGTCCTCCGCGTTTTCGGGCATGCCCACGTGGAAGCGCTGGGAGGTCCTTGGCGAGGCCCTGTCCGAAGTCTTTGAGCCCATAGAGGTCCGGGCGTATTCGCCCGAGGAATTCGACTCTAGGAAGGGCCGACGGGCCTCATTCCTCGGCCACATACTGAAACAGCCGGAAGTTGTGGCCTTTCAGCCGTAGGCTGAGGCTTAGTCGGCGCTTATGGGCGCCTTCGGCCCGAAGGCCACGGGCGTTGTCGCGTGAGCGCCGCATGAGAACAGGCGCCTTCCGGAGGGACGCCACCTTGCCCCAGACCAACTACATCTACGCCTACCAGATCGCCTGCCAGGCCCTGGCCGCCGAGAAGGACCCCGAGGCCGTGGCCCGCCGGGCGGCTTGCCGCTTCGACCGCGAGGGCTCGTTCTTCGAAGTGCCCGTCCTGGGTCGCCTCTACCGCGTGGGGTTCCCGGGCGGTGAGGTGACGGCGGGAGAGCCGCTGCCCGCGCCGGCGATGGCCGGCGGCGGCGCTACCGCCCCCACCCCGGACGCGCGGCTGGTTCCGGGCGAACCGCTTCCCGTCCCACCGGCCCCCGCCGGCGACCATCTCCTGACCATCAGCATCCTCCTCCTGCACTACCTCACCCTGGCTCGCGGCACGCCCAAGACCGGCGAGTGGATCGCCTTCCGGGAACTGCCCGGGGGCGAGATCTACAACACCCCGTTCACCAACCGGCTCATCCGGCCCATGGCCGGCCGGTTCGGCCGCGAGCCCGGCAAGCTCGTCGAGGCCGCCCTGTGCCTTGGGGGCCGGCGGGAATCCTTCGGACACGCCTCGGCCTCGGTCGACGTCTTCCCGATGGTTCCTGTCTGCTTTGTCGTCTGGGAGGGCGACGAGGAGATCCCCGCTTCGGGCCAGGTTCTCTTCGACCGCTCGGCCTCGGCCTATCTGGACACCGAGGACCTCGTCGTCGCCGCGGCCGAGGCCTTCCTGGCCGCCCGCATGGCCGTCACGCCCGGGCAGCCCCGCCCGCAAACGCTGGAGCCGACCTGAGAGAGCCGGCGCGCCCGCAAACGCTGGAGCCGACCTAGAGAGCGAGCGCGCCCGCAAGTGTAATGCCTGCAGAAGCATAAAAACGCGCGAAGACCACTGAATTCGCGGTCCTAGACCGACTCCTAGACCTCACCTGTCCTTCACAGACACATAGTCGAAACATTCGTCCAAAGGAAAGTCCTTCAGCCGTGTACAACATACCTTCACCGAGGCGGTAGCTCCACTATGAAGATTGCCTTGGCGGGCAAGGGCGGGGTCGGGAAGTCAACCCTTTCGGCGGCGCTTATCACCCTCTTTGCCGAGAAGGGTCATCAGGTGTTCGCGGTCGACGCTGACCCGGACGCCAATCTTGGCTTGACCTTAGGCTTTCCCTCCTCGCTCCTCGACCAGCAGCCGCCGATCGTCGAAATGAAGGACCTCATCGAAGAACGCACGGGCAAAGGGGCGTTCCTGATCCTGAACCCGGCGGTGGACGACATTCTTGACCGCTTTCGTCTTCAGTGCGGCAACATTTCTCTTTTCCGGATGGGCGGGGTCAAATCAGCTGGTTCGCACTGTTACTGCAAAGAGAACGCGTTCCTAAAAGCAATCGTCAGCTCCCTTGTTCTTAGCGACGAGGACCTCGTCGTCCTGGACATGGGCGCCGGCATTGAGCACTTGACCAGAGGGACGGCGGAGGGCGTCGACCTGCTCCTGGTCGTCACGGAGCCGACCCGGGTGAGCGCCGAGAGCGCCACCACGATTGCCCGCCTGGCTCGGGACATGGGCGTCCCGAGTGTCCGTGTCGTCGGAAACAAGGTCCGCTCTGGACGGGAGCGCGACTTCCTCCAGGCCACCTTTGGCGAAGACTTACTGGCCGTGATTCCCTACGACGAGGCCGTGGCCGAAGCCGCCCTTGGCGGCGGCGAGGCCGACGTCCCTTCCGGGCAGCCGGGTGCCGCGCCCGCCGCGGTCCCCAGCGGTCCCGGCATCCTGCGCGGGGAACTGCGCCAGAGCTTGGAACAGGTCTACCCGGAAATCGC
>CALMHV010000192.1 GCA_937863905.1 uncultured Bacillota bacterium | reverse complement strand
GCCTTCTCGACAATCTCCGGCACTATCGACTCCCAGGCGATGGCCATGATGTGGACGCCCTTGACGCCCTTGATCTCTTTGAGCGCCTGGATCATCTCCACGGCCACCTTCACGCCCTCGGCCTTCTGGTCCTCGGCCCCGCCCACGCGCTTGATAAGCTCGTCCGGCACCCGCATCCCCGGCACCGTCTGCATGTACTGCAGGGCCTTCGCGCTCTTGGCCGGGGTGATGCCGGCCAGGATGTAGACCTTCTCGTCCAGGCCCTCGTCGCAGACCATCTTCATGAACTCCTTAAACCGCTTGAGGTCGAAGATGCACTGGGTCTGGATGAACTCGACCCCGGCCGCCACCTTCTTGGCCAGGCGCCTCACCCGGAACTCGAAGGGGTCGCCGAACGGGTTCTCGGCCGCCCCCACGAACATCCTGGGCTCGTCGCTCTTCATCTCCTGGCCGCACTGGAACTTCTTCTCGTCCCGCATCGCCCGCACCATCTGGACCATCTGGATGGAGTCGATGTCGTGGACGTTCCTCGCCCCCGGGTGGTTCCCGAAGGTCTGGTGGTCGCCGGTCAGGCAGACGAGGTTATGGATGCCGAGGCTGGCCGCCCCGAGGATGTCGGCCTGGATGGCGATGCGGTTCCTGTCGCGGGCCGTCATCTGCATGATGGGGTCGCCGCCGGCCTGCTTGACGTGCACCGCCGCCGCCATGGAGCAGAGGCGGACGATGGCCGTCTGGTTGTCGGTCAAGTTCTGACCGTCGGTGACGCCCTTCAGGAGTTCGGCGTACTCGATGATCTTCTCCGACTTCGAACTCTGCGGAGGCCCGATCTCGCCCGTCACGGCGAAGTGACCCGACTTGAGCACCCGCTCGAGCCGGCTGCCGGTGGCGAACCGGCCGTTGCCGCCGGCCGGGGCCGTCCCGGCCGCGTTGGTCGCAGCTTCGGTCGTCATTCGATCATCGCCTCCTCCTTGACGAACTTCCGCGGCCCGCCGTCGCGCGCCGTCCGCCAGTTCTTCGGCGGCTGAACCACCTCGAGGAGTTCGAGGCGCCCCAGGACCTTGAGGCGGTCGTAGATGAGCTGCCAGGCGCAGCTTATCTCCTTGTTGACCTCGCAGTGCCCGTCCTGGCTCCCGCCGCACGGGCCGTTCAGGATACTCTTGGAGCACCGGATGATGGGGCAGATGCCCCCGGTCAGGTGGAGGACGCAGTCGCCGCAGAAGCCGCAGCGCTCCTCCCAGAGACCGGCCTTCACCGTACCCCCGCCGAACGTGGTGTTCAAGCCGGGGACGACCCACTTGTCGCGGAAGGCCTCCGCGATGAACTGCACCCCGACGCCGCAGCCGAGCGAGAGGATGATGTCGGCGTTCTTGGCCTTCTTGGCGAGTTCGACGACGTACTCCGGCTCGCACTGCCGGACGAGGGTCTGGGTGTCGATGGTCCCGGTGAGGCCCTCGATCTTCCACTGGATGCGGAGGGCGGAGACCAGGACCTCGACCTCCTTCTCGCCGCCGGCCTGGCAGACCGTGACGCACTCGCCGCACCCGACGACCAGGACGTGCCGGCCGGCCTTGATGAGTTCGGCCACCTCGGCTATGGGTTTGGGCTCGGCTACGATCATCGCTGGTTCACCTCTCCCTGCGCTTTGGCCCGCGCGGCCATCGTCTCCGGCCGGAGGGGGCTCGGACCGAGTTCCTCGATCCGTTGGGTCATCTCCAAGGCTATCTCGGCGAAACGCGTACCCATGGCCGCCGAGAGGTTGTACATCTCCAGGCGTCCGCCGCCCAGGCCGACCTGGTCGAGGATCTTCTTGACCGCGGCCACGCGCCGCTTGGCCCGGAAGTTCCCCTTCAGGAAATGGCAGTCACCCTCCAGGCAGCCGGCCACGTACACGCCGTCCGCGCCCTCCTCGAAGGCCTTGAGGATGATGACCGAATCGACCTTCCCGGAGCAGGGCACCTCGATGACGCGGATGGTCGGCGGGTACTGGAGGCGCATCGACCCCGCCAGGTCCGCGGCCGAGTAGGCGCAGTAGTAGCAGCAGAACGCGACGATCTTAGGCGTGAATGCCGCCCCGGTCGCCTCGCCCGCTGCCCCTTCCACCTTGGCCGCCTCCGCTTCCTTTGTTGTCACCGTGCTCACCTCCGTGCCCTCTCCTAGTCAGTGGCGGCGGTCTCGGGCACCGCCGCGAACAGCCCGTGGATCTTCTCCGCGAGCTGACCGTCTTTGTAGTGCGAGAGCTGGATGGCCTTCCCCGGACACTCCGCCGCGCAGGAGCCGCAGCCCATGCACTGGATCGGGTTGATTTCGGCCACGCCGCGCTCGTTGATCATCGGCACACTGAACGGGCAAACCCGGACGCACGTCAGGCAGGCCGCGCACTTGGCTTCCTCGACCGTGGCGACAATCCCTCCGGCGAGTATGTTCTCCTTCGACAAGATGGTCGCCGCGCGCGCCGCCGCCCCGCGGGCCTGGTAGATGGCTTCCGCGATGAACTTGGGCGAGTGACCGGCGCCGCAGAGGTAGATGCCGTTGGACGGGAAGTCCATCGGGCCCAGCTTGATGTGGGTCTCCAGGAAGAACCCGTCTTCGTTCAAGGGTACCTTGAGCCGGGTGCCCAGGGTCCGCGCCCCTTCGGCCGGGATGGCCGCGGCGGCCAGGACCACATTGTCCGGGTGCAGGACCAGGTCGAACCCGGTCGAGCCGTCCCTGAGCCGGACGGTCAGCCGGCCGGCGGCCCCGCCGCCGGTTCCCGCTTCCCCGGCGCCCACGGTCACTTCCGGCTTGCGGTCCTGGTCGTAGTTGACGAAGACCACGCCGGCCTCGCGGGCCTCGCGGTAGTACTTCTCCAGCACCCCGTAGGAACGGATGTCGCGGTAGAGGACGAAGACCTCGGCCTCGGGCCGCAGCTTCTTGAGGCGCAGGGCGTTCTTGAGGCTCTCGGTGCAGCACGTCCGGGAGCAGTAGCGGCGGTCTTCCTGCCGCGAGCCCACACATTGGATGAAGACGACCTGTTCCGGGAGGTCGCCGGCCTCCAGCCTCTCCTCGAACTCCAGGCCCGTGAGGACCCGCGGGTCTTGGTTGTAGAGGTACTCGGCCGGGACGCTCTCCGTGGCCCCGGTGGCCACGATGGCCACGCCGTGCTCGAGAACGCGGGTGGGGCGCCCCGGCAGGCTTACCGTGGTCTTGAAGTGCCCGGCGTGGCCGCCGAAGTCCTCGACGACCGCCCCGAGCAGGAGCTCTATCCGCTTCTCGGCCTTGACCCGGGCGATGAGGTCCCGGGCGAAGGCCGTCACGTCGGCCCCGGTCGCTGTGCGCCTGAGGTGGCGGAGGTTCCCGCCCAGTTCGGCCTCCCGCTCGACCAGGAAGACGTCAAAACCCATCCCGGCGATTTGGAGGGCCGCCGTCATGCCGGCCGGTCCACCCCCGATGACCAGGGCCTTCTGGACCACAGGCATCGGCTTGAGATGCAGGGCCTCGTGTGTCTTGACCTTGGCCACGGCCATCTTGACGAGGTCCTTGGCCTTGTTCGTCGCCGCCCGCATGTCGGTCCGGTGGACCCAGGAGCACTGGTCGCGGATGTTGGCCATCTCGAAGTAGAACTGGTTCAGGCCGGCCTCCCGCAGGGTCTCGCGGAAGAGCGGCTGGTGGGTCCGGATGGTGCAGGAGGAGACCACGAAGCGGTTGAGGCCCTTCTCCGCGATGACCTCCTTGATGTGCTTGAGGGCGTCCTGGGAGCAGGTGTAGATGGTCTCCTCGGCGTGGACGACCCCGGGAATCTTCTGGGCGAAGGCCACGACCTCCGGCACGTCGACGATGGCGGCGATGTTGATGCCGCAGCGACAGATGAAGACGCCCACCCGCGCCGGGTCCTTCGACACGTCGCGCTCCGGCGGATACTCCTTGGGCCGGACGTCGCGGCCGCGCCCATCGGCGAGCAGGCGCTCCGCCGAGGAAGCGGCGGCCGAGCCGTTCATGACCGACTCGGGGATGTCCATCGGCCACTGGAAGGCGCCGGCCACGAAGACACCGGGCCGGGAGGTCTGGTTGGGCTCGAACTCGGCCGTCCGGGCGAACCCGTACGCGTCGAGCTCGATGCCCGCCGCGCCGGCCAGGGCCCGGGCCTCCTTGGGAGGCCGCACCCCGACGGCCAGGACCACGAGGTCGAAATCCTCGGTGATGATCTGGCCCGTCTGCACGTGGGT
>CALMHV010000191.1 GCA_937863905.1 uncultured Bacillota bacterium | reverse complement strand
CGGTGGCCCGCCCCAGCCAGAGGCAGTAGGCGCCCAGAGCGAGGAGAACCCCGGCCGTGAGCCCGAGCCAGAGGTTGCCCCGTGACGGGGCCGGCCAGTAGGTCATCTAACTCCTCCGCAGGTGCCGCCTCTGGAACAGCCAGACCCCGGCGGCGAAGTAGACGGCCGACAGGGCGACCAGGGCGATGAGTTCGTAGGCCACCTGGCCGAGGCCCGCTCCGAGGGTCAGGACCTTGTTCAGGGCGACCACGGCGTGAGTGGCCGGGATGAAGTCGTAGATGGCGACAGCGTGCCCGCCCAGGGTGAAGAGGGCGGTCCGCGGGAGCGGGTAGATGGCCCCTGAGAAGAACATCAGGAAGATGAGCGGGAAATTGCCGATGACAAACGCGTCCGTCACGCCCCGGGAGAAGGCGGCCACGACGAGGCCGAGGCCGACGACGGAGAGGGTCGTCACCGCGCCCACCAGGATGGCCACCCAGAGCGGCCCCTGGCTCCGGAAGCCGAAAAGGTAGGCCGTGCCGAAGGTGAGAAGGACGGCCGTGACCCCCACCAGGACCTGGTTCAGGCTGATGCCGGCCAGGAGGTCGAACGAGGTCATTGGGGTCACCCGGAGCCGCCGCACCGCGCCCGTCTCGACCTCGCGGGCCACGGTCATGGCCGCCAGGAAGATGAGCAGGGTGACCGACAGGATGAGGAGCCCGGGCACGTAGGTCTCGAACTCGGTCCGGACCCCGGAGGCGCCGAGCGGCTCCTCAGCCAGCTCGACGGGACGGGTCTGGCCGGTGGCCGCCTGCAGGTACTCGTCGAGCGTGGCCAGGGTGAGGACGGAGCTGACGGCGTAGGCCGCGCTGGTCAGGTCCCCGATGAAGGTGACGGTGGGGGCCGCCGGTAGGCCGGACGGCCCGTCCGAGCCGCCGACGGGAGCGCCGCCGCCTCCGGAGGTCGCCTCCCGGAAGGCCAGAATGCCCCGGGAGAAGTCCTCCGGCAGGACCAGGAGGAGCGCGGCGTCGCGGTTGGCGAGGGTGGCCTTGGCGGACTCCAGGTCGGAGGCCCGGCCGACACGGAGAAGCGGGCTACCGCTGGCGTAGGTCACCTTCTCCAGTCCGGCCACGAGTTCGTCGCCGGCCGAGAACACGGTCCCGTCGGCCAGCACGGCGCCGCGGTCGGCGTTGAGGACGAGCACGCCGTAGGCGGTGGACCCTCCGACGAAGAGAAGCCAGTAGAGGACGACGAAGAAAGGCGCCGCCACCAGGGAGAGGGCGAGGAGCCAGAGGTCCCGCGACTGCTCGCGGAGAGTCTTTCGAAAAATAGAAAAGAGCCTGATGGGGCGTCTCATTCGCGCAGCGACCTCCCGGTGAAGGCGATAAAGACGTCCTCGAGCGTGGTCTCCCGCAAGTGGACGGCGCCCGGCCGAAACCCGGCGGAACGCAGGGCGTCGAGAGCGGCGGCGACGAGGTTGACGGCGTCGCGGGCGCGCAGGGTGATGATGTGGCCCACCCGCGAGACGGCGGCGGCGCTGGCCGCCCCGGTCGCGCCGGCCGCCCCGGTCGCGCCGGCCGCGCCAACGCCACCCCGGGCCCGCGCCAACTCCTCAAGGGTCCGCAGGACGGGGTGACCGGCGCCTCCGCCTGGACCGGGCGCCTCACCGGGGGCGTCCGAGACCTCTATCTCCAGCACGTCGCCCTCGCCCACTCGGTGTTTGAGTTCCTCCGGCGTGTCGAGGGTCAGCAGCCGCCCGCGGTCGATGATGGCCACCCGGTCGGCCAGGCGGTCGGCCTCGTCCATGTTGTGCGTGGTCAGGATGACCGTCTTGCCTCTCTCCCGGGCGAGCGAGCGGATGTAGTCGCGGACCAGGACCCGTCCCTGGGGGTCGAGCCCGGCCTCCGGCTCGTCGAGAATCACTATCTCGGGGTCGTGGATAAGGGCTAGGACCAGGTTCAGGCGGCGCTGCATGCCTCCGGAAAGGGTGCTGGCCAGCTTGTTCGCCTTCTCGGCCAGGCCCACGGTCTCCAGGAGTTCCCGGCCGCGCCGGCGGGCGTCGGGGCGGGGCATCCCGTACATCTCCCCGACGAACTCGAGTTGTTCAAGGCCGGTGAGCTTGGGCCAGAGGATGACACTCTGGGGGGCCAGGCCCACGCGGGCCAAAGCCTCCGGGTCGCCGCCGCGCACCGGGCGCCCCCGGATGAAGGTCTCGCCGGCGTCTGGGCGGAGAAGACCGCACATCATGCCGATGGCGGTCGTCTTGCCGGCCCCGTTCGGGCCGAGGAAGCCGAGGATCTCGCCGCCCCGCACCTCCAGAGACAGCCGGTCCACGGCGAGAAGGTCGCCGTACCGTTTGGTAAGGTTCTCGGCGCGCAGGACGATTTCGGCGCTGTTCGGGGGATTGGGCGTCATGGTCTCGCAACTCCTCCCGCCGGCAGCTATTCTTGCCCAGGCGGAAGCTTTCCTTTGGGGCCCGGGGGAGGGTCGAG
>CALMHV010000190.1 GCA_937863905.1 uncultured Bacillota bacterium | reverse complement strand
TCCGCCCGAGGAGCGGGCTGGCCGCCCGGGCGGGCGTCACGGTCCTCAACGCGCCCGGGACCGTGGACTCCGACTACCGGGGAGAGGTCAAGGTCATCTTGGCCAACCTCGGTGAGGACGACTTCGTCGTCACTCGCGGCGACCGCATCGCCCAACTGGTCATTTGCCCGGTGGCCCGGGCCGAGATTGCCGCGGCGGCTGAGACCGGGCTGGCCGGCTCGGCGCGCGGCGAGGGCGGCTTCGGGCATACCGGCGGGTTCGGGGCCCGCCGTCCGAAGGGCGGGCCGCCGCGGACATAGGCGCCTTTTCCGCCTCATACCTTTCAGGGATGGGACTTGCCCCCGGGAAGGTAGGAGGAGAGACCATGTCCGTAGTCGGCGTCGTCGCCGCCGTGGTCGTCGTCGCCGTTGGCGCACTGTCCGCCAGGGAAAAGGCCCGGCAACGGGACCGGGAGATCGCGTCCCTGCGCGGCTCCAACCTGCCTCCTGCCCGCCAGACCTCGCTCTCCCAGGGCATCGTGGACATCGTGGCCGTGGCCGGCGGCATCTACCTCGCCCTGGTCATGGTCGCCAGCTTCGTCGGGATGGCCGTCCCGGAGAAAGTCGGCCTCTTCGGCGCCCAGATAGACCCCATCGCCGCTCTGGCCGTGGCCCTCGCCATTGTGGAGCCGTTCCTCTCGCGGCTGTTCGAGAAGGCCTAGCCCGGCCTTTGGGCGCCGCATGGCCGTCCCCCCGCCGAACATACTAGCCCCGAGCTTCCAGCCAAGAGACCTTGAGGAAAAGGGGGATGGTATGACCAAGACCGTCGTTGGGCTCTTCGAGTCGAAGGGACAGGCCGAGAAGGCCGTCGAGGAACTCAGCTCCGAGGGTGTCGACAGAAAGGACGTGGCCATCGTCACCCGTGACGAACCCGGTGACCGTGGTGAGCAGGGCGACCGGCGCGCCGAGGCGCGGGCCGGCGATAGCGAGCGCGAGACGATGGATGTCGGTGGGCTGAATCTCAGCGAGGGTCTGGCCTGGGGTGGCGGCCTCGGCGGGCTCGCCGGCCTGGCCGCCGGAGCGGGGGCCATGGCCATCCCGGGTGTCGGGCCCGTCCCGGGGGCCGGTCCGCTCGCGGCCGGCCTCACGGGGGCGGCCGCGGGGGGCGTGGCCGGAGGACTCATCGACTACGGCATCCCCGAGGAGCGTGGGCGGGAGTATGAGAAGAAGATGGAGGAGGGAAGCATCCTGACCGTCGTCCACACTTCCGGCGAGAAGGCCGATCGCGTGGCGAGCATCCTGCGCCGCAACGGGGCGCAGGACGTGAAGATACACGAGGGCAAATGACACTTGCGGGCCAGGTGTCGCGCCCCCGCGGGGCGCGCGACACCTGGCCCGCATCTTCGCCGTCCGGCCGGGCGCCAGCGGCGCTTCCCTTGCTCCTGCCGCTCCCCGCGGCTTTACCACCCCCGCATTTCGCCCCGCAGGCAGGATTGACCCGCGGCCTATGGTAGAAGGCTAGCGCTAGCTCGATTGATTCCGTGGGAGGTATGGGCGTGGATCGCGACCAGACGGGGGGGACCCCCCGGGAGCAGCGGCCCAGTGCTGCGAAGGGTGGAGCGCGGCGGATCCGGGTGGCTATCGCGGGAGTGTCCGGGCGCATGGGGCGGGAGGTCCTGGCGGCCGTCCAGGCCGAACCCGACCTGACCCTGGTGGGCGCTGTGTCACGCCGTTTTGCCGGGACGGGCGGGGGGCTGGCCGCCGGGAGCGCCCTGGAGGCCGACCTCCGGAGCCGCGGGGTCGCGACCTTTGCCGACACGAAGAGGTGTCTTGAGGCCACCTCACCCGACGTCCTCGTCGAGTTCACCTCGTCGGCCGCGTCGCCTGGGCTCATCCTGGCCGCCCTGGAAGGCGGGGTCCGTCCGGTCTCCGGCACGACGGGCATGCCCCCGGAGCGCCTCCTGGAGATAGGCGCGCTCGCCGAGGCGAAGCGGCTCGGCGCCGTCGTCATCCCGAACTTCTCCGTCGGCGCGACGGTCCTGCGCATCCTGGCCCGGACCGCGGCGCCCTTTTTCGGGGCGTGCGAGGTCGTCGAGCTCCACCACGACCAAAAGCGGGACGCGCCGTCGGGGACGGCCCTCGCCCTGGCCGAGGTCGTCGGTCCCCGCCTGCGGCGCACCCCGCCGCTGCCGGTCCCGGCGCTGCCCGCGCAGGGGGCGCCCGGTTCCGACCCCCGCGGCCTGGCCGTCGCCGGCGTTCCCGTCCACAGCGTGCGCCTCCCCGGCCTGGTCGCCCACCACGAACTCATCTTCGGCGCCACCGACGAAACTCTGACCCTGCGCCACGATTCCCTGAGCCGGGTCTCGTTCATGCCCGGCGTCCTCCTGGCCGTGCGGGCCGTGATGCGGCTGTCCGGCCTGGTGACCTCGTTGGAGGACCTGCTGGCCGACCATCCGGACGGCCCGAGCGGGGCGCGCCGGACCCCCTAGGACC
>CALMHV010000189.1 GCA_937863905.1 uncultured Bacillota bacterium | reverse complement strand
CCACGAAGCGTGGCCACCGGCGCTAACATTTCCCAACACAATTGCCGCTGCCAGGAGCGCCGCCCAGGCCAGCCAGAGTGCGACGAAAACGATTCGGCCTCGTTGGATCCCGGCAATGGCAGCGGCGGTGAGGCCGGTGGCCAGGCCCAGGAGGCTGTCGCCCAGAGCGCTCTGGAGTTCGCCGGAGGCGATGAGTTCGCCGGCGGCCTTGAAGACGGCGCTCGGCCCGGCCATGAAGAACGTCCCGACTTTGCGCCCGATGAGCTCCCAAACCACTAGAAGGACGGCCAGAATGCCCCACTGCGTAAACAGTTCGCGCGAAAAGAACGATCGCTTGAGCGGCCGGCTCTCCGCCATCACTCGTTGCGACATTCGACTACCCCCTCATCGCCATCGCGGAGATCCTCGAGCAGCGAGCGCTTCAGTTCAGCGAACCTGCGGTCGAACATCAGCTCGGTCATCACCCGGGGACGCCGCAGAGGAACCTCGATCTCGCGCTTGATGCGACCTTCCCGGTTCATCATGATGATCCGGTCGGACAGCAGGAGGGCCTCGTCGACGCTGTGGGTGACGAAGAGCACGGTCTTGCGGTCACGCTCCCAGATCAGGACGAGTTCGTCCTGGAGTTTGGTGCGGGTAAGGGCGTCGAGAGCCCCGAAGGGCTCGTCCATGAGGAGAGTCGTCGGGTCCATCACCAGGGCGCGGGCGATGCCTACGCGCTGCTGCATGCCGCCGGAGAGTTCCCACGGGTAGTGAGAAGCGAACTTGGCGAGGCCCATCCCGCCAATCTGCGCTTCGGCCTTCTCCCTCCGCTGGGCGCGGCCGACACCGTGCAGTTCCAGGCCGAGTTCCACGTTCTCCGTGACCGTGCGCCAGGGCAGGAGTCCAATCATCTGGAAGACCATGGCCCGATCCGGGCCCGGGCCATTGACCTGCTTGCCCTCGATGAGGACCTCTCCCTCAGTGGCGCTCACCAGTCCGGCGACGACTCTTAGGAGCGTCGTCTTCCCGCAGCCGCTGGGGCCGATGATGGAGACGAAGTTATTGCGGTTGACCGTAAAGGAGACATCGTCGAGGGCACGGGTGACCAAGACCCGCTTCTTGTTCACTCGCTCGTAAATCTTCGATAGGTGCTTGACCTGTATGCTGGGCGTAATCGTCACTAAGGTGGCCCTCCCCTCGTTAGAGCTCGATAAGCCTGGCCGTCGGCTCGACCGCCGTCAGCACTTCGCAGCCATCCGCCGTCACCAAGACCTCTTCCTCGATCTGAAAGCCCATGTTCCGCTCGGGCATCATGAAGTAGGGCTCCAAGCACAGGACCATACCCTCGCGCAGCACGGTGTCGGAGTAGCGGTTGATGTACGGCTCCTCGTGAAGGGTCAGACCGAGGCCGTGCCCCAGAAAGTTGATGGGCCGGAGGCCGTGGCGGCCAAAGGTCTCCAGGAAGCGCTGGTAGATGGCCCCCGTGCTTTGGCCGGGCTTGATGAGGCCGAGCGAGATGTCCAGGGCCTCGGTCAGCCCCCGCCAGGTCCGCTTCTGCTCGTCGGTCGCCTTGCCGAGGACCGCCGTCCGGGCCACATCCGACAGGAAACTGCACTCCGCGGCGTAGATGTCGACCCGCAGCATCTCGCCTTTTTGCATCACGCGGGAGGTCGGACCCGGGTTGGCCTGCGTGCAGCGCGGCCCGGAGCCGATGACCAGCTTGACGACGCTCTCCCCGCCCTGGCGGAAAACGCTCTCGTAGATGAGACCCGCCAGCGCGAGCTCGGTCATCCCCGGTCGCGCCTTCTCGTAGGCGTCGTAGTGCGCCCGGGCGGCGATGCGCCCGACGTTGCGCAGGCGTTCTATCTCCCACGGCGTCTTGATGGTCCGCATCTCGTCGAGGAAGGCGGCGGCGTGGATGAATTGGGCCCGGGGCAGCTTCTCCTTGAGGGGCTCGAGGAACGTGGGGGCCACAAAATCCATCTCCAGGCCGATGCGGCCGTCGGCGAGCCCCATCTCGGTCAGCACCTCGGCCAGTTTCCCGGCCGGGGTTTCCGTGAACTCGTTGTAGGCCCGCACGGCGGCCAGGGCCGTCTCCGCACGGGCGAAGCTCTCCTCCATGTCGGCCACGACGTGGCAAGAGGCGCCCGAGGCGGCGACCAGGGCCATGACCAGGCGGCTGCGGATGAGGGTCTGGGAGGGGATGGCGACTTGGGCCAGGTAGGTGGCGTTGTCGGGCGACATCCCGACGACCGCGTCCAGCCCGGCCGGCGCCAGGGCGGCCGCAACCTTCGCCGGCACGATGCGCGCGAACGGCTGTTGGGTCAAGGCTACTCGGTTCTCCCTTCGCGCAGGAATGTGAGCAAAGTGAAGGGCGTGACCTCATCGAGGCCCATTTTCCGCAGGGTCAGACCCCTGGAGAGATAGTCCACGCCGTTGGCCACCGAGGCCAAGGTGATGAGGGCGTCGATGACCGGCGTCCGCACTCCGGCCAAGTCCGCCAGGTGGCGCATGGGGACCAGCCCGAAGGGCACATCTTCGCTGAGGTAACGGTGCTTGAGGTTCGGCGGGGCCTGGATGAGCGCGTTGGGGGCGCTGTCTTTCAGAGCCCGGTAAGCCGACCTCTCCTCCACCGCCTGCGGGGAGGTGGCCCCGTAGAGGTAGAAGACCTCCACGAAGGGCAGGGGGTCGAGACCCAGGGCCAGCATCGTCGCCGTGCGTTCCCGGTCGAGTTGGTCGATGACCGCCCCGACCGAGGCCGTGCCGCCCTCGGCGTAGAACTTGAAGCCGCCGTCGGTGTGCTCAATCCAGCCGGCGTTCATGACCATCCCGGCCGGATGCATGATGGCGTTGATGTTGGCGAAGGCCGTGTTCAAAACGGTCGGCACGGCTTTGAGGTTTGAGAAGTAGGGGGCCAGTTCTTCAACGACGGCATCGCGACACCGGCCCGGGAAGGCCGAGAACAGGATGTGCGCCGCCAGGTTCCAGACCGTGACCGTTCCCGGCGTGGTGATGCGGCAGATGTAGATGTTGGTGTTCGTCTCGGCCACGACGAGGTCGCCCGGTCCGCCATGTTCCTTCACGGTCTTGGAGAAAGCGAGCGCCCCACCCGTACTCCCCGGATTCAGGAGCACGTGGGCGCCCTCGGGCAGGAGGCGAGCCAGTTCGGTCGCCAGGAACTCGTGAGCCACGGCGGGCGTGGCCACCCAGAAGAAGTCGGCGCCCGCCACGGCCTCGCGGAGGTCGGTCGTGATGACGGCCGGTTTGTGGAGCCCGCTGCCGAGGACGCCCTCAAGGCGCACGCCGCCCTGGGTCTTGAGGGTCTCGATTTCGGCAGCCCAACGGTTGTAGAGACGGACCTCCAGGCCCATCTTGGTGAGGTGAGCGGCGGCCGCGCATCCGGCGTTCCCGGCTCCCAGGACGGCGATTCTCTTCAAGTCAGGCGCTCCTCCCCAAAGCGGGCAGGGCCGGGCCGGCTACGCCGGCCAGAAGCCCTTGCCCGTGGCGATGACATCGCGGAACTCTTCGGCCGTGAGTTCGGCCAGGCCCAAAGCCTTCAGGCTCCGGGCCTTGGCCCGGAAATCCTCGCCGAGGAGGGAGCAGGCGAGGTCGATGATGGCTGTCGTCAGCGGGGTCTTCACCCCGGCGAGACGACCGAGGTCCTCCATGGGAACCATGCCGTAGGGGATGTCCTCGAGGAGGAAGCGGTGGCGCAGGCTGCGCGGAGCGGTGTCCCATTCGTAGGCCGGGTTGGTCCGCATCACCTGGGCCAGGGAATCGCCCTTGGCGCCCTGGTGGCCGTACCAGTCGATCATGACCTTGTGGAACGGGGCCAGAGGCGTGCCGAGAGCCAAACCCAGGGCGAGGCGCTCCGCCTCGACCCCCTCGACCACGTGGCCGACGGACTCGGAGCAGCCGTCCCAGTAGAAAAGGAACTCGTCCTTGTCGGACTCGACGCGCCCGGCGTTGAGGACGAGGATGGGGGCGTGGAAGACGGTGTTCACATTGCCGAGGCCGGTCTCCAGGATGTTGTGACCGAGCCGGCACATCGGATAGACCTTCTGGAGGACGGCGATGCCCCGCCGCCCGTCGGAAGCCGGGAAAGCGGCCCCGCTCATGCCCTGCTTGAAACCGGACACCCAGCACGAGGCTGGGCCGTCCTTGAAGCCCGAATAGATCATGCACTCGGTCTCCATGATGATGGGCCGACCGGTGCAGCCGCTCTCCCTGATCGTGCGCGCGAACTCGACGGCCCCGCCGAAGTTGCCGGGGCTTAAGACCACGACCTGCCCGTCCCCCAGGTGCTTCCCGACCAGTTCGGCGAAGCGCTTCTGCCCGAACGCCGGCACCACCGTGAGGATGAGTTCGGCGCCTTCGACCGCCCGGGCCGCGTCGTCCGTCGCTTCAACCGGGAAGAACCCCTGCGGGAGGTCAAGACCGGCCCGGACCTCGAGCTTGATGCCGCCCTTCGCCTTGACCCCGTCGAGCGCCTTGGCGAACTCGGGCGCCTCGAAGATCCGAACCGTGTGTCCCCTGCCTGCTAGGTCCGCTGCCGTGATGAATGCGCCGTTGCCTCCACCAAGGACCGCTACGCGCACCGCCTGGGGCACCTCCGTGGCCTGTAGTTACCCGACCTCTCGGTCAGTAGGTCATCTAGTCATCCTACAACACGCCCTGCGGCGATTCGTCCCGCCCACCGCGATTCCTCCTGCCAAGACGCACATCCCCGCC
>CALMHV010000188.1 GCA_937863905.1 uncultured Bacillota bacterium | reverse complement strand
GACGGCCCGCACGTGGGCTCCCCGCCGGTCAGCGCCGCGCGGATGAGGGCCGCCGCGCAACCAACCCCGCTGTCCACGGCGATGGCGCCAGTCGGGCAGTTGCGCTGGCAGGCGCCGCACTCCATGCAGTCGTTGGCCTGGACGAGGCGCACGGCCTCCGGCCCCGCCTCGAAGACGGCATGGGGGCAGACGTCAAGGCACATCCCGCAGTTCACGCAGAGCGACTCGAAGTAGCGAAGCGTGTTGAGGCTCAAGGCTTGGGCCACGCTCATGGCGTTCCCACCACCCAACGGGCCACGACCGTCGCGGCGGCGGCGACCAGCCCCGTCCCCGCCAGCCAGGCCATCACCGGAATGTAGGTCGCTATCTCCCGCTTCACCCCGGTCCGCGACGTGAAGGTCGTGGCCCCGGTGAAGTTCAAAGCCAGGAACGCCGTCACCGGCGGCAAAGCCAGCAGGTAGGCCAGGGCCGAGAGCAGCCGCAGCCACAACGCCCCGCCTCCAGACACCGCCGCCGTCGCGAACGGCAACGTCGCCAGCCCGCCCAGGACGAAACCCTTCGTGCTGAAGTCCCGCGTCGGTATCCAGGGCAGGAGGAATGGAAAGAGCGCCGTCCCGGCCAGGACCGCCGCCACCACCGCCCAGGCGGCCAGCTTGGCGCCGGTCAGCCAGAGCAAGCCCGCCACGGCCGCCGTCGGTAGGATAGCGTGGACGAGCTCGATGGGGATGAGGACGAGGCGGTCGGCCAGGCTGAAGCGCACCCGACGCATCTCCGGGGTGGCCTGCCCCGTCTTGAGGTACTCCGGCAGGTCGGCGGCCCGGACCGGCCCGTAACGCACGTCAAACCCCGTGCGCCGCTTGACCTCCTCGGCCGAGACGCCGGCCGCGCCGAGCTGCGGCAGGATGAGGACCCGGTGGCTGACGACCTGCTCGAGGGAGGTGGCCCGCACCCGGGTGGCTATCTCGCCGTCCCCGAAGGTTCCCTTGCCCGCGGCGCACCAGACGTTGATGCCCCGCGTGTTCAGAACCAGGATGTAGGCGTCCCGGTCGGCGAGGGCCGAGCGCAGGGCATCGAAGCTCAGGGTGTAGTTCGCGGTCACGAAGACGGGCGAGTCCGGCGTGGGGCGACCGAGGGCGTAGAGCCCCGGCTTCACCAGGTGGCCACCCGTGCGGCGGACGCCCACCCGGGCCAGGAAATGGTCCAGGCGATTGCCCCAGGCGATGACGCTCGTGGCCTGCTCCACGGTCGGACACCTCCGATGGCTCCATTCTACTCCTGGTCCGGGGGGCGGGGCCAGCCTCCCGGGGCGCCCCCTGGAGGAGCGCCCGCGTCCC
>CALMHV010000187.1 GCA_937863905.1 uncultured Bacillota bacterium | reverse complement strand
TATAGCCTCCCACGGAGAGCGGCGCGCGGCGGCGTTAACCAGATCAGCGCAGCGCCTACGACCCTCCTAGCCCGTTCCGCCGAGACCTTCGATCTTCCATCCCTGAGGGGTCTTGTAGGCCAGGATGAAGCGCCGGGGCGACAATGGTCCGTTGAAGTAGACCTCCACGGCTTCCTCCGACTCCAGTTCGATTGTGGCCTCAATCCCGACTTTCGTGAGATCACCAACATCCTTGAGGGTAATGGGGGAGTCGTCCCAGTCGTAGAGCCTGACGCTCTTCAGACGCCAAGTCGCTTTCGGTAGCTGGGGAGCCTGATCCGGAAGATACAGACGGCAAGTCTCCGGCCGCGGGGTGAACCCCTGAAGGCGCGTTGCCGGAAGCAGGCACGCATTGGCCCTGACCCAGTCCTCTCCTGTGAGCGCGTCAAGATAGGCCTTGACAACCTCCGTCGGGTCTAGGGCGGCTAGGTCGGCATTCGGGCCGGCCTCGCGGAAATACCCATTGTCTTGCAGCCACTGGTCGAGGGTGAGCCCGGTGATGGCTTCCCACCGGCGCCGGTCAGCCGACCCGTACACGGCACCCGAGGCCGAGACCGTCCAGGCGCCGACGACCACGCCCTCCCTGACCAGCAGGATCGCCCGGTCGAGGTCCTGCATGAACCGCGGTTCCACGCCCACCGGGCAAGACCAGACCGTGACCACCTCGCCCTTTAGTGGCTCAAGATCAAGGCCGATGTCCTTGGAGCCGACGTTGGCGAGCCCCCAGTAGACGCCCTCAAGATAGCCGCCGAGCGGGACCTCCCAGGACTCGGGGACCCGCCACCTGAAGCTCGACGCCACGCCCCGACCAGGAAGCCCATGCCGCTGGAGGAAGCCGGTGACGTAGGCCGGGGTCCCGGCGCCGGAGGACAGCCGGAGGTCTAGGTCGCCCGGGTCCTCAAGGTCGATCCTCCAGCCGAGGCCCGTTCGCCGGAGGGTGAAGTAGCGGAACCCCCGTTCCGTGCAGGCCGGCTCGGGCGGATTCCCTTCGTACATCTGCCGTTTGCGCCACCTTAGCTCCAGTTCGGCCTGGACCTCGACGGCGGTTAGCTCGCCGGGCCCGAGAAGCTCCTTCTCAGGCGACTCCGGGTCCAGGAGCTGCCAGCCGATGAGGTGGCCGGCTTCGAGTCCCTCCACGACCGAGTTGAAGGGCTCAAGTTTCGCCTGATAGAGGGCAGAGCCGCCACCCCGGAAGCGCTGGGAGGTCACTGTTCTCAGCAGGCTGTCCGGGTTTAGGCAGGCGTACGCCCGGGCCTTGTCTCCCGCCGTGACCGCCTCGAGAAAGGCGGCAACAACGTCGGCTGGCCCGAGAGCGTCGAGGCCGGCGCTCGCGACCGAGGCTACGAAGAGCCCCTCGCGCTCGGCCCAGGACCCGAACTCAGGACCGGTGAGTTCCTCCAGGAACCGTCCCGAGAGGGACATCCCGACCTGACCCTGGCCGCCCGTGGCGAAGGAAATCCAGGCGCCGGCAATCCGCTCCCCATCCGCGAGGACGACAAGATCCCGCAGTCCCCAAATGGTTCCCTGCCCACCGGGACCCGGTACGCTCTCGCCCCCGAGGAGGTAGCGCCTGACCCGTAGGGTCCTGCCCTTGACCTCGGTCAGGTCGAACCCGGCATCCTTGGCGAACTCGTTCGCCACGCCCCAGTACAGCCCGACCGGGGTCTCGCCCGGGCGGACCTCCCATGATTCGGGCACCGTGACCTCGAACGCCCAAGGGTCGCCTCGGGTGCTCAGCGAGTACCGGGTGAGGATAGCGGCAATCTCCCCGTCTAACCCCGTGGGCGGTGGCTGCGGCTGCGCGGTGTCCTGCGGGGGGGGCGCGGTTAGGTCTTTGCGCGTGCACCCGGAACCGAAGGGAGCGCAGGTCGCCTGCGCCATGACCAGCAAGAACACAATGAGGATGCACCGGGTGTTCCGATAGCTCAAGGCCGTCTCCCCCCGACGTGGGTATGGGTGAGACTAAGATTTCTAGATATGAGGGGCAGCCCCTGCCGGGACCGCCGGTAGGGCGGTGGCCCTTGCTCTCTACGAAGCCCCTCCGTCACTGGAACGCCGCTCCGGCATTGGGAGGGGTCGGTCGCCTTGGAGGAGAATGGCAGGAGTGCCAGCGGGCTCGCTAGGCCGAGTCAGGCTCAAGTGCTCCATCGTGAACCGGCTGGGGTTCGCAGCCCTGCGGGGACTACGGCGGGTCGTTCCGGCGAGCCGACAGCGTGTTATGCGGACAGGAAACCAGAGTTCCGCAGCTGATTGGGGTCAGTAGAATCACTGTTGGCCGGAAGGGGCGGGGCCTGAATTGGTGGCAACCAGCTTCATGTCAGAGCACACTGCAGAGTTCATCTTGGTCACGGATGCCATCCGCCGTCTTGGCCCTGCCTGCTCCCGCATAGTCCCTTTCTTCCTTTGGTTATCCAGGGAGGGTAGCCCGAGGGTGGCGGCCAGTAGCGATGCGCGCATTCGTCCTGTAGCGGTGTACGCCCGGCGACCCAAGGTCGAGAAGAC
>CALMHV010000186.1 GCA_937863905.1 uncultured Bacillota bacterium | reverse complement strand
GACCGGCCTCCGGCTACCGGGGAATCCCCGCCATCAGTCTTCGCGCGTTCCCGCCGAAGATGGCCCCGATATCCTCTTCTTTGAGGTTCAGCCAGTAGCACACCCGGAGTTGGTCCTGGAGGTAGCGGTAGGAGAACCCGCGTGGCAGCCAACTGGAATCGGTCCCGAAGAGGAGACGCTCCGGGCCGACCGTCTCGTAGGCCTTGCGGAACAGGTCCTCAAGGCTCAGAGGGTAGGGCATCCACCGGGTCCACTGGTTGGAGCCCGAGGAATCCACGTACACGTTCGGGCAGCTCCAGCAGAGCTGGAGGAGTTCTTGCCAGTAGCCGCAACCGAAGTGGGGGACGATGAAGGGTATCTCGGGATACTGGGCCGCGACCGGGTAGAGGGTGAGCGGGTTCAGTCTGGGGTGATAGACGAGCCCCCCGGCGTGTCCGAGCAGCCCGAAATGGATGAGGACCGGCAGGCGTTTCTCCGCGCAGTACTTCCAGACCGGCTCCAGGGTCTGGTCCTCGAAGGGTACCGCCACCAACGGCGCCAGCAGCTTGTAGCCGACGAGACCGAGTTCCTCGACGGCCCGCCTAAGTTGGTCCACGGCATCCGGGGCGGTGATGCCGTGATGGGCCATCCCGGCGAACTTGCCCGGATGGCGGCGGACCATGGCCGCCAGGGTGTCGTTGTCCCGGCCGGTCACGAAGACCACCCGCTCCAAACCGTACCGGTCCACCTCCGAGGCCCAGAAATCGGCCGTCTTCTCCAGGCCCTCCGGGGTGCCCGACACCTTCTCCCGCGGCGGCAGGTCCCACTCGCGCCGCATGCGTTCCGAGCGGGCCCGCGCGTACTGGGCGGTGATGGGGTCGAGATGGTCATGCCAGTCTCCGGTCGGGAAATGGGCGTGGAAATCGATGACGGGTGGGCGGGGGGCCCCATTGGCTTCCGGCAACCCGAAGCACCTCCTGAAGGCGAGCATCGGCGCCTGGACGTCCGCGCCAGCCTTCTATTGTTTCTCCCGTCTCCATCCATTCCTGCATCTAGCTGCCCATCTGGTTTGACAGGTTCAGGGAAACGGGGTAGTATATATCGCGTCATTTTGGGCGGTCCAGCCACATTCCGCCAAGCCCCCGAGGGAGAAGAGAATCGTGGAACTGGTCACCTTGCAAGCCTCCTCGCGCGTCCCCAACAAAGGACTGACTCACTCCATGCGGCGTGAGGGTTTCCTGCCTGTGGTTCTCTACGGCCAGGGCGTGGAGACCCGCCCGCTGAAGGTTCGGGCCAGGGATTTTGAGCACATCCTCCACATCGGCGCCGGACGCAACAACCTCATCCGCCTTGAGATCGAGGGTCTGACGGGCGCCGAGCCGCCCACCGTGATGATCAGGGAGATTCAGAGTGACCCGGTGAAGGGCCGGCACATCCACGCCGACCTGCAGCAGATCAGCCTCAAGGAGAAGATCGAGGCCAAGGTCCGCCTGGTCCTGCACGGCGAGGACGCCATCAGCAAAGAGGGCGCCATCGTCCAGCACCAGATGCGCGAGATCGAGGTCGAGTGCCTCCCGACGGCCCTGCCCGAGTACGTCGTCTTCGACCTCGCCGGGTACGGCATTGGCGACACGGTGACCCTCAAGGACCTCAAGCTGCCTTCCGGCGTCGAGCTTCTCGGTGAGCCGAACGCGATCGTCATCTCGATCGTGGCGCCCAAGCAGGTCGCCGAGGCGCCGGTCGAGGAGGAAGTCGTCGCGATCGTGGGCGAGCCGCTCCGAGCCGAACCCGCCCGGGTCAG
>CALMHV010000185.1 GCA_937863905.1 uncultured Bacillota bacterium | reverse complement strand
GGCTGCTCGCGGCGGCCGAGCCGCTCGCCCTGAACTACCTTTCTTGCGTTTCCGGCGTGGACTGGCTGGAGCGCGGCCGCATCGAGGTCGTCTACACCCTCCACTCGATGCCGGACCCGGCGGCCAAGGTGTCGCTTCGGGTCGAGACCGACCGCGAACTCGGCCTGGCCGGCGTGCCCAGCCTCACCTCGGTCTGGCCCACCGCCGGCTACCAGGAGCGCGAGGTTTTCGATCTCTTCGGCGTCAAGTTCGAGGGCCACCCGGACCTGCGGCGGATCCTCCTCGGCGAGTCTTTCGTCGGACACCCGCTCCGCAAGGACTTCGTCGACCAGCGACCGCCCCACCGTCGGGTGACGAGAGAGGACTACCAGCCGTGACCGAGACGACCGAGTTCCGGCCGGTCCCAAGCGACCTGGGCGAGCATGAACTCCTGGTCAACATGGGGCCCAGCCATCCCTCGACCCACGGTGTGCTTCGGGTCGTCCTGCGCGTCGACGGCGAGAAGATCGTCGGCACGGAGCCGGACGTCGGCTTCCTGCACCGCTGCTTCGAGAAGATGTGCGAGGGTTGGACCTACCCGCAGATAGTGCCCCTGACCGACCGGACGGACTACTTGTCCCCGATGACCTGCGAGTTGGCCTACGTCACGGCGGTCGAGAAGATGGCCGGCATCGAGGTTCCCGAGCGCGCGCACTGGCTGCGGGTCATCATGGCCGAACTTCAGAGAATAGCCAGCCACCTCGTCTGGTTCGGGTCGTTGGGCAACGACCTCGGGGCCACGAGCCCGTTCATCTACGCCCTCCGCGAGAGAGAACACGTCATGGACCTGTTCGAAGCCGTCTCCGGGGCCAGGCTCACCTACAGCTACATGCGCCTCGGCGGCGTGCGCCAGGACCTCGTTCCAGGCTTTGCCGACAAGGCCCGCGCTTTCCTGAAGCTCATGCCGGGGCGCATCAGAGAGTATGAGAACCTCTTTATGAAGAACGCCATCTTCCTCGCCCGGTCCAAGGGGGTCGGGAAGTTCAGCGCCCAGCAGGCCATCGCCTACGGCGCGAGTGGACCGGTCCTGCGGGCCTCGGGTGTGGATTTCGACCTCCGCCGCGACGAGCCGTACGCCGCCTACGCCCGGTTCAAGTTCGACGTCCCGCTCGGTGAGAATGGCGACGTCTACGACCGGGCCGTCTGCCGGTTCGGCGAATTGCGGGCCAGCCTGGACATCATCGGTCAGGCCCTGGACGGCCTGCCCGGGGGAGACGTCCTGGTCAAGGTGCCTAAGGTCCTGAAGCTGCCGGAGGGCGACGCCTACAGCCGCGTCGAATCCCCGCGGGGCGAGGTGGGCCTGTACATCGTCTCCGACGGCGGGACCAGCCCCTACCGCCTCAAGTGGCGCGCCCCGTCCTTTGTGCACCTGGAGAGCCTGGCCCTGATGTGCGACGGGTACATGGTGGCCGACGTGGTGGCTAATATCGCCGCCCTGGACATCGTCCTGGGAGAGGTGGACCGGTAGGATGCTGACGCAACTGGGGGACTACCTGCAGCGCCTTTTCGACCAGGTTCACCTGGCCGCCTCGGGCAGCGCGTTCTGGCACGGCGCCTTCAGCCTCGGCTGGGGCCTGGCCAAGTTCGTCGCCGTCATCCTCTTCATGATTCTCAACACCCTCATCCTGGTGTGGCTGGAGCGGAAGCTCAGCGCCCGCATCCAGACCCGACTCGGCCCGATGCGCACGGGGCGGCCGCACGGCTGGCTCCAGCTCATCGCCGACACGCTCAAGCTCCTCTCCAAGGAAGACGTGGTCCCGCGGGCGGTCGACCGCCCCCTGTTCATCATCGCCCCGGTCGTGGTTTTCTCCTCGTCCATCCTCATCTACGTCGTGGTGCCGATGGGCGGGCGGGCCATCGTGGCCGACCTCAACATCGGCATGCTCTACCTGGCGGCGGCGACGTCGTTCACGATCATCGGCCTGCTCATGGCCGGGTGGGGCTCGAACTCGAAATGGTCGCTGCTCGGGGCGATGCGCGGCGCGGCCATGCTCATCAGCTACGAAGTCCCGATGGTCCTCTCGGTCATCGCCGTCGTCATGCTTTCCGGGACCCTCTCGACCAACGGCATCGTGGCCGCCCAGTCGCATCTCTGGCACGTGCTGGTCCAGCCCCTTGGCTTCCTGGTGTTCCTGGCCGCCCTTTTCGCCGAGCTGAACCGCGTGCCGTTCGACCTGGCCGAGGCGGAGTCGGAGCTGGTGGCCGGGTTCAACGTCGAGTACAGCGGCCTCCGGTTCGCCTTCTTCTTTTTGGCCGAATACACGAACCTTTTGGCCCTGGCGGCCATCGGCGTCACCCTCTACTTCGGGGGGTGGCAGGGTCCGTGGTTGCCGCCGTTCGCCTGGTTTCTGATCAAGACCTACGCCTTCGTCATGCTGGTGATGTGGATCCGTTGGACCCTGCCCCG
>CALMHV010000184.1 GCA_937863905.1 uncultured Bacillota bacterium | reverse complement strand
GTTCTCGATCGCCGCCTTCCGTCATCACCGCCACCTCCGTCGCGGAATCATCCCCCAGCGCCCCCGTGGCCGCGCCGAGAAGGGCCACCGCCGGACCGTAGATAGCCCCCTTCTACTCGCCGCTGCTCCCGGCGAGCTTCGCCAGGAGGACGATCTGCCCCAGATGGTAGCCGTCGTGGACGTTGAGGGCGGAGACCAGCTCCCGCGCGGAGACGTCACCGGCGGACAGGGGCCGGTCCAGGTCGGCGTCGCGAAGGCCGGCCACGGCCTCCCGGAAGGCGGTGTCGGCCTTCTCCAGGCGGTCCACGGCGGCCCGCCAGCCGGTCTCGTCGGCGGGGTCGCCGATCCCACCGAAGGTCGCGTCGTTCTCTATTCGCCCGGGGTGGCGCGGTAGCCGCCGGAGCGCCCGGGCGCAAGTCTCCTTCCAGAAGGCGAGGTGGCTCACAAGCTCCCAGATGGTGTGAGTCGTCGCCGCGCCGGATGCCTGGTGGCAGGCCTGGGCGGCGGTGAGCCCCTCCAGCACCCGCCGGGTCGGCGGGAACCAGCCACCCTCAAGGTGCGTGTAGTCCATCTGGTCCAGGAGGAGCCGCACGCGGTCGGGCCCCGGTCCGGCGTTCATGGCCCAACCCCCTTGGGCCGAACGTCGGGCACGCCGGGCGGCAGGCCGCCGAACCAGTTCACGGCCGGCATCTCAACGATGACCAGGACGATGTCCCTCTCCGGCACGCCCGTCAGGCGCGCAATCTCGGCGTGCAGGCGCGCCAGGAGGGCCTGCTTCACCTGCGGCGGCCGTCCCTCATACATGAGGAGCTCCCCGAAGACGAAATCCTGTCGCCTGCCGGGCCCGGCTCGCCGGCCGGAGGCCGGGGTGGAGAGGACGAGCACGTGCCCGACCTCGTTTTTCACGCCGAGCCCCGCGACGAGCGCTTGCCGTAGGGTCCGAGCCAGTTCCTCGCGGACCCCGGTCGGGACGTCCTCGCCCACATGGACCCTCAGAAACGGCATGCCAATCCCTCCAACGAAGTCTCGAAGGGGCAACCCGCCACCCGATGCGCCGGCAGGACTGAACCGGCGTGCCGCGAACCGCCCGCCATGACATTCTCCGCCGTGACTCCCCAGGACCTTCATCTCTTTCCGACACGGGCCGGCCGGAGTGGGGGAGCGGGGGAGGGGGAGTGGCCGTGGAGAAGGGGCGGGTCATCGGGCACGGCGCGCGGGCCGACGTCTTCGCCTGGGGCGAGGACAAGTGCCTGAAGCTCTACTGGAAAGGCACGGACCCCGCCGGGGTCGCCGGCGAGGCCGAAGCCACCCGGATCATCCACCAGGCCGGCCTGGCCGTTCCCGAGTGCTTCGGGACCGTCACCGTGGAAGGACGGCCCGGCATCCTCTTCGAGTGGATCAAGGGCCCCGCCATGGGAGAGGTTCTGCTGCGGCACCCGTGGCTCACCCGCCGCCTCGCCCGCCTGATGGCCGAACTACACGCGGCGATGCACGAGATCGTGGTGCCCGACATCTATCCGGCGCAGCGGCCTGGACTCGTCCGCTGCATCAGCGCGGCCGGGCAACTCTCCGGCGAGGTCAAGGAGGCCGTCCTCCGCGCCCTGGCGACGCTTCCGGACGACAACCGCCTCTGCCACACCGACCTGCACCCGGGCAACATCCTGATGGGTCCCGGGGGCCCGGTCATCATCGACTGGCAGAGCCCGCGCCGCGGCAGCGCCGTGGCCGATGTGGCCAGGACCGTGCTGCTCGTCCGAGGCACCGTCCGCCACATCAAACAGCCCCTCGCCCGGGGGGCCGTGTCCCTGCTGACCCCGGTCTTCCTGCAGGCCTACCTCAAGCGCTACGGCCAACTCCGGCCGTTGCCCCGCGCGGAGATCGAGAGATGGCTGCCCGTCCTCGCGGCGGCAAGGCTCGCCGAAGGCATCGAGGCCGAAGAGGAGTCCCTGGTCAGCCTGGCGACGACCGTGCTCCGAGGCTAGCGGCGGCGCGGCCGG
>CALMHV010000183.1 GCA_937863905.1 uncultured Bacillota bacterium | reverse complement strand
GCCGACCGGCGCAACGGGTGAAACTGGACCGACTGGCGCGACTGGTCCCACGGGCACCACCGGCCCTCAAGGCGCGGCAGGCACGCAGGGCGCAGCCGGAACGCAGGGCGCAGCCGGGACGACTGGGACGACTGGTCCAGCCGGAACCACGGGGGCTACCGGGACGACCGGTCCAGACGGCACGACGGGTCCCGCCGGCACGACGGGTCCGGCGGGGACTACTGGTCCCACGGGCACTACGGGTCCCCAAGGCGCCGCAGGGACCCAGGGCACAACCGGGACCCAAGGCGCCACGGGCACTCAGGGAACGACCGGCACGGCTGGAGCTACGGGCACCACTGGTCCGGCGGGGACAACCGGACCTCAGGGCACCACCGGCCCCGAAGGTACGACTGGCCCGGCGGGGACTACGGGCGCCACAGGCCCCACCGGGACGACCGGACCGGACGGCACAACGGGGCCGCAGGGCACTACAGGGGCCACGGGGACCACCGGCGCCACTGGCACGACCGGAGCCACCGGGACCACGGGGGCGCAAGGGACTACGGGTCCAGCGGGAACCACTGGCCCGACGGGCACTACTGGACCTCAGGGAGCCGAGGGAACTCAGGGCGCAGCCGGAACGCAAGGCACTACCGGTACGGCTGGGGCCACTGGTACTACCGGCGCTCAGGGCACAACCGGACCGACCGGAACAACCGGCCCAGTCGGTACGACCGGAACCCAAGGCGCAGAGGGCACCCAAGGTACTACCGGGACCGCCGGGCCTCAGGGAACAACCGGCCCGGACGGGACAACGGGGCCAGCCGGCACGACCGGGACTCAAGGCACGACCGGGACGCAGGGTGCGGCCGGAACTCAGGGCGCCGAAGGCACGCAAGGTACGACTGGCACGGCCGGGGCTACTGGGACGACCGGCCCGGACGGGACTACGGGTCCAGCGGGAACCACTGGCCCAACGGGGACCACAGGTCCGCAGGGTACGACTGGTCCGACCGGGACGACTGGCTCCACGGGAACCACCGGACCCCAAGGAACTACCGGGACTCAGGGCGCAGAGGGAACCCAGGGGACTACGGGCACTCAGGGCGCCGCCGGCACGGCGGGGGCGACGGGGACTACCGGAGCGCAAGGCACGACCGGCCCGGATGGGACTACCGGCCCGCAAGGAACCACCGGGGAACAGGGCGCCGCCGGGACCACGGGAGCTACCGGCACGACCGGGCCGCAGGGCACCACTGGCACTCAGGGCGCAGCGGGCACCCAGGGGACTACCGGTACCGCTGGCCCCGCCGGCACTACCGGCTCCCAAGGAACGACAGGCCCGGACGGGACTACTGGCCCGGCTGGCACGACTGGCCCGACCGGGACCACCGGCCCTCAGGGCACCACCGGCACGCAGGGCGCAGCCGGGACCCAGGGGACTACGGGCACGCAGGGAGCGGCTGGCACGCAGGGCACCACCGGAACTGCCGGGGCCACCGGGACTACGGGGGCGCAAGGCACTACGGGCACGCAGGGCGCAGCCGGGACGCAGGGCGGCGGGGTACCCGGCATCGATGACGCGGTCGGCATCGATGGCATCCCCGGCCCAGCGGGCGCGC
>CALMHV010000182.1 GCA_937863905.1 uncultured Bacillota bacterium | reverse complement strand
CGAGGCCATCGCCCGAGCTTGGCAGGCCTTGGCCGCGGTCAGGAAGTGGGGGAGAAGCCATCTCCAGGCCCTAGCCAGGGCGCAGTTCGTGGTCTTCCACTCGATGTGGGAGGTGCAGCTGCTTCACCTGGAGCGGCGTCTCCAGGGGAAGAAGGGCCGTCCGCGGCTCCGGGATGTCGTGGGGCTCGGGCGCGTCGCCGTCCGTTGGGTGGCCCTGAGGGCGCTCGCGCTCGGCCGCCGCCGGCCGAGCGTCATGCACCGCTAGCCCAGGGAGCTAGGGGGCCGGCTTCTCGCCGGGGTCGCCGTACCGCTCGATGAGCTTGCCCTCGACCACGCGGGGCAGGAACCTTCCGAGGAGAAGGCCGAGCCGTTCGCTCCGCGACAGGATGTACTCCTCGCGCCGGCCGGCCGCCATGGCCCGCACGATCCGTCCGGCAACCTCCTCGGCGGTCAGGCGCGAGGCGCCACGCCGCTCGGGGTAGGGTTCGCCGCGCGCGTGACGCTTGAAGCCGGTGTCCACCGAGCCTGGGAAGACCGTGAGGACCCGCACGCCGGTTCCCGCGAGTTCCATCCGGAGGGAGTCGGAGAGGGAGGCGAGGGCGGCCTTCGTGGCGCCGTATCCGCCCAGGAACGGGATGCTCTGGCGCCCTCCGACCGAGGAGACGTTCACGACCAAGCCTTCGCCCTGCCGGACAAGGTGAGGGAGCGCCTCGCGGATGAAGCGCAGGGCTCCCAGGACGTTCACTTCGAAGACGCACGCCAGGTCCGCCGGCTCCATCCGGGCGACCGGGGCCCGTAGTCCCACTCCGGCGTTGTTGACCAGGACGTCGAGGCGCCCGAAGCGCTCCAGGGCCGCGGTCACCGCCCGCCGGGCGGTGGACGGGTCGCTCACGTCGCCGGGAACGGCGACCGCCGCAGGCAGCCGCGCCGCCGCGTCCTCGACCTCCGGCGCCGACCGGGCCACCAGGACGAGGCGGCACCCCGCGTCTCCGAGGCGCCCGGCCAGGGCCCGCCCGATGCCCTGGGACGCCCCGGTGATGATGGCTACCTTGCCCTCGAGCAACACGCCGCCCACCCCCGCGCCGTTTTTCCCTGCTGGCCGACGGCTTCCCTGCCCGTCATCGGTTTTCTCTGACCGGCGGTTATAATACAGGAAACGCCCGTCTGTGGGAGGGACACCATGTCCTACCGCGTGACCAGCACCAGGCGAACCGGGAACGAGTCGCGGGCCTACACTTGGCCCGCCCTCATCGTGGGCATCGTCCTCATCCTGGCCGGTATCGGCATCGTCGTCTACTGGGTCAACTACTGGCTCAGCGGCAACATGCCCGACGGACTCTGGACGCTCGCGAACAACCAGTATGTCGTCTACCACCAGGCCGCCGAGGGGGTCATGGCCATCCTGGCCATCGCCGGCGGCTTCGGGCTGCTCCTCGGGCGGGGTTGGGGCATGGCCACTTCCCTGGCCGCCCTCGGGGCGCTCCTCTACACCGGCATCAACAGCCTGTCCTTCAGCTTCACGACGGCCCCGGCCCTGACGCCGGTGTTCCTGGGGGTCCTCGGGTTCTCGCTCCTGGGCTTCATCGCCCTGCACTTCAGCCGGAGGTCCTAGCCGGGGAC
>CALMHV010000181.1 GCA_937863905.1 uncultured Bacillota bacterium | reverse complement strand
CGCCATCCGCCAGTTCACGGGCCACCGGGGTGGCGGCCCAGCCAAGGGCCTGTCGGAACTGGAAGGCTTCCGCCGGGCCGAACACGTCGAAGCCCGTGGACCTAAGGAACTCCTCCCAGGAGGCGAGGGCTCCCGCCTCCCCGGCCGGACACCAGAAGACCGCTCCGCCTTCCCCCAAGAAACGGCCGTTCCCGCGGACGTGGTCGATGTGGTAGTGCGTGTTGATGACGACATCGACCCGGCCGCGGGCCGCGACAGCGGAGAGAACCTCCTCCCCGGCCCCCGTGTCGACGAGAACCCGCGCCTCCCGGCCCTCAAGGACCAAGACGTTGCCGGAGGGGAAGCGGCCTCGCCACTCCCCCTCCATGAAGGTGAGCCCCGGAGCTACTTCTAGCTGGAACATGGGCCAAGTGGTTCCGTCCGGCGCAGCGCGACCTTGACCTCGTCACCTTCCAGGTCCAGCGTCTGGACGCACCAGCCGCCGGCCCGGCCGGCGTCGCCGGACGGGCCCTGCCCCTCGCTGCCCGCCCCGGACAGGGTCTCGGCCGCGACGTAGTCTCGCTTGGTCGCCAGAGCCTGACGGGCGTCTCCCGAGGCCTCGTAGATGGTCTCGATGCGGTCCTCGACGTCGAAGCCGGCTTCCTTGCGGAGCCTCTGGACACGGTTGACCATCTCCCGGGCCAGACCCTCGGCCAGGAGTTCCGTCGAGATAGTCGTGTCCAGGGCCACGTAGCGGCCTTCGGCCCCCTCGATGGACCAGCCCGGACGGCTGTCGGTGCGGACCTCGACGTCACCGGGGGCGAGAACGACCGGCAAGTCCTGGTCTTCAACCTTGACCTCAAGGCTCTCCCCGGCGACCAGACGCCTGGCCGCGGCGGCCGAAGCCTCGGGGCCGAGTCGGGCCAGAACCTTGGCCACTTTGGGGGCCAGGGGCCCGAGACGCGGTCCCAGAACCTCGAAGCGCGGCTTGATCGTGTAGGTGGCGTAGAGGCCGAGGTCGTCGCCGGTGGC
>CALMHV010000180.1 GCA_937863905.1 uncultured Bacillota bacterium | reverse complement strand
CGCCAGGCCATCCGCCCGGTACCGCGCCGTGACCCGCGCCGGTTCCTTGAGGCGGGCCATCCCGGCCTCATACAGGCGGCGACCTAGGCCTTGCCGCCGGAAAACCGGGTCCACGTAGACGCGGAGGTCGCACTCCTGGGTGCTATCCTCCCGGGTGCCATCCTCCCGGGTGCCGACGAAGCCCTTCATCCGGCCGTCTTCCTCGCCCACCAGGACGTGGTAGGCCCCAATGGCCCTCCTGACGGCCTCCTCGGGCGTGTGGTCGCCGGCCCGCAGCATCCGGACCAAGGTCTCGATGTCGTCTGGGCGGAGGTCGCGGAGCATCGGGTCACCACTTTCCCATCCTAGTCTCACCGTCGGGGTCGAAAGCAAACGCGGGCCGCACTTGCCCCGGCCCCACGGTTCTAGTAGGCTTGTGGACAGGCTGGAGGTGGGTATGGATGTCGGTCCTTCTTTGGCTCGCGGCGGGCTATCTTCTCGGTTCATTTCCCTCGGGCTACCTGGCTTCCCGGTTCTTCGGCCGGCAGGACATCCGCAAGGTTGGCTCGGGCAATGTCGGCGGGATGAACGCCTTCCGTAACGTGGGTCCGGTGGCCGGGATCCTGACCGGGATCTTCGACGCCGGTAAGGGCGCCCTGGCCGTGTGGCTCGCCCTTCGCTACGGTGGCGTCGGGGGGGCGCCTCTCGCGGCCATGGTCGGGGCCGTCGTGGGGCACAACTGGATGCTCTTCCTCGGCTTTCGGGGCGGCAAGGGTCTGGGAACGACGCTCGGCGCCTTCCTTGTCCTTGAACCCCTCCTCGCCTTGGTGTTTCTGGGCCTTATCGGGGTTGGCGCCTTGCTCACGCGCGACACCAACGTGGGGGCCGGCTTGGCTGGCTTGGCCCAGCCCGTAGCGCTCGGCTTGGCCTCGGCGTGGGACCCGGCCTGGGTTCTCGCGGGTGTGGGTCTCGCCGTGGCCATCGCCGTCAGGCACGCCCCCGACTTCGCTGCCTACCGCGCCGGTCGCCGGCGGATGGTTTAGGGGGTACGATTATGGGTGGTGGTCTGGCGCACGTCGTCCTGGGGGGCCGGGAAAAGAGAGTCCGCGGAGGTCATCCCTGGGTCTTCGCGACCGAGGTGGCCGACATCCGAGGCGTCTACGAGCCGGGAGACACCGTGGATGTTGTGACCAGCCGCGGTGGCTTCATCGGGCGGGGCTACATCAACCCGGCATCGCAGATCATCGTTCGGCTGCTCACCCGGCGCTCGGATGAGAGCATAGACGAGGAGTTCTACCGGTCCCGCGTGCGCGAGGCGGTCCTCTACCGCCGCGACCTGTTCGCGGTCCCGCCGGCGGCGCCTACCGCGTCGGCCGCACCCACCGCGCCGAAACTCCCGGCCGACATCGGCCGGCGGGCCTTCCGCCTTGTCTTCGCCGAGGCCGACCAGCTCCCGGCCTTTGTCGTGGACTACTTCGCCGGCGTCCTCGTCTTTCAGGCCCTCGCCCTGGGCGTGGACCGGGTCAAGGACCTTCTCGTCCGCCTCGCGCGGGAAGAGGCCGCCGCCGCGGGGTTTCCGGTCCTGGGGGTCTATGAGCGCGACGACGCCCCGGTCCGGACCCTCGAAGGGCTGCCCCTCACCTCAGGCCCCTTCTGGGGGCAGCCTCCCGACCGGGTGACCATCCTGGAGAACGATGTCCTGATGGTCGTGGATGTCGCCCGGGGCCAGAAGACAGGGTACTTTCTCGACCAGAGGGAGAACCGGGCGGCGCTGGGGCCCTACGTGCGGGCGGCCGCGGGAGCGGGCGGCGGCGCGCGGGTCCTCGACTGCTTCTGCTACAGCGGTAGTTTCGCGCTGGCCGCCGCGGCCGGCGGCGCGGCCGAGGTTCTCGGGGTCGACTCCTCGGCCGAGGCTCTCGCCCTCGCGGCCGAGAGCGCCAAGCTGAACGGGCACGACGCGGCCTCAGAGGTCGACGGCGCCGCCCAACCGGCAGGCCGGGCGGCGGTCTCCTTCGTGGAGGCCAACGTCTTTGATTTCCTTCGCCAAGCCGAGGCCGAGGGGCGCGGTTGGGACGTCATCATCCTCGACCCGCCGGCCTTCGCTAAGAACCGAGCGGCTCTGCCCGGCGCCCTGCGCGGGTACAAGGAAATCAACCTTCGAGCGCTCAAGCTCCTGCCGCCCGGAGGGTACCTCGTCACGTCATCCTGTTCCCAGCACGTCTCGGAGGACGCGTTCCGTGAGATGCTGGCCTCGGCTGCGGCCGACACCCGGCGACGCGTCCGGGTGGTCGAGGTCCGCTCGCAGGCCAAAGACCACCCGACTCTCCCCGCCGCGCCCGAGACGCGCTACCTCAAGCTCTTCATCCTGCGCGTAGAGTAGCCGCGATGCCTCCGAGATGGAGCTGGTAGCCTATCTCGTTGGCGAGAAGCTTCTTGTTCGGGGTTAGGGCCGTGTCGCCGATGTACGGCCACTCCAGAGTCATCATCGAGGCGATGACCCGCCCGGAGCCGAATGGGAACTCGACCATCACCGGCTTGTGTTCCTGAGCCAGGCCGCCTTCCTTCTCCGTGAAGATGATGGTCTTCTCGGCCGGAAGATGTCTGAACCAGCCGTGCGAGGTGTAGTTCCAGCCGGTGAGGTCCTGATAGGGCGCCACGTCGACGATCTGCCCGCCGTTCAGTCCGCCGTACTGCCCGGTGACGATGGGGTGGCCCGGGGTGAAGATGGCGTTCTCGTTGGAGAAGTGCACGGCCTTGGTCACACCCTGCAGGAAGAAGCAGCCGTCCCAATTCCCCCCGTAATTGTCGGCCAAGTGGGCGCTCAGGACGCCGCCGTCCTCGACCCAGTCCGCGAGGGCGTAGTGAATGGCGCATTCGTTGGTGGTCGGGTTGTTGGGGAAGAGGCTCTCGTAGAACGACTGCGGCTGGGCGGCGGCGATGACGATCTCTGTGTACTGGCTGAGGTCGATGACCCCGACCAGACCGGCGTTGGCGATGTCTATCCGGCCGCCCCTTCGGACCTTCAGTTCGGTGACGTCAGCCCCGCGCGGGTCCTGTCCCGTTCCGGCATGCCAGGGCACGGCGTCCTGGATGAGAAGGGCGGTCGCCCCCGGATTGAACGTCCGCGCCGCGTCATCCAGCCGTACTGTCTCGTCCTTGCGTGAGGAAGGCACGAAATCATCTCCTTAGACTCGGCGGGAATCCCCCGGCCGGCACGAGCTTGCGCTCACCCCAGGTTATGTAACCCTCCCTTGGGACGTTACGGTAGATAACCCAGCCGCGCCGCTTTAGGGGCAGCGGAGCGTCACTACCCAGGCAGGAGTACCCCTGTCCCGGCGCAAATACCTTGTCTGCCCAGACCTAGGCGTTGTTGGGGGGTCTGTCTGCCCCAAGCCCTCCTAGCGAGCCCGCCGCCGGCCCGGGCGCCTCGTGGTCAGAGGGGAGACATGTCCGATGAAGGTTTCCTGGAAGCCCACCCGCAAGGCCGCCATCAGGACCGTTGCCGTCCTGGGAGTGGCGGCTATCGCTTTCGTGGCCGTGTTCTCTTTCCGAGCTTGTCAGCCGGGGGCGCTCCTGTCCGAGGGACGCGCCTTCGCCGCGACCCTGGAGCCCGCTCAGGCCGATGCCACAGGTGTGGCCCCGGATTCGTCTTTTACCCTTACCCTGGAACAGCCGGTGTCTTTATCGGCCATCCGGTCCACCCTCACCGTCCAGCCGCCCGTGGACGTAGCCGTCAAGGCCGCGGATAAGAGCGGTAAGGTCTACAGCGTGACTCCGGAGCGGTCCCTCGAGCCCGACCGGGTCTACCGCTTCTCACTGGCCCTGGCCGGCCCGAAGGAGCCCGGGTTCAGTTGGGCCTTCCAGGTCAAGAGCCCGTTCCGGGTGACGAGGGCCCTTCCGGGGAACACGTCCAGCGGTGTGCCCCTGAACTCGGCCATCGAGATCGAGTTCAGCCATGAGGGCGCCGCCGATCCGGCCGATTTCTTCAGCCTCGAGCCTTTCGTCCCCGGCACCTGGGAGAGGCACCGCCGCACCCTGGTCTACGTTCCCCGGGTAGCTCTCCAGCCGGAGACCTTCTACACTTGCACGGTGAAGAAAGGCCTCGGCTTGGCGGGTAGTCCTGAGACCCTGGCCGAGGACTATGTGTTCTCCTTTGAGACCGCCGAGGCGGCCGACGGGGCCGCCGGCCCGGACTTCTACTTCTGGATGGATACCGGGCTCGTCTCCGCCTTCGCGCCGACCGAGCCCCCCTTCTTTACCTTGGGGTACGGTCGCTACGGGCAGGACAACGCTCCTTTGCCCAAGATCGCCGTGGCGGTCTACCGGTATCGCGACGCCGCCCAGTTCGTGACCGGACTCCAGGAGCGGGAGGAAGTCCCCTTCTGGGCCTATCTGACCCGGCAAAACTGGAAGCCGACCACGGTCGGGCTTGACCGTGTCGTCGAGGTCGAACTACAGCCGCAGCAGGTGGACTACCAGAGCTACCTGGCCCTGCCCGAAACGTTGCCGGTCGGGTACTACCTGGTCTCCTTCAAGCTGGCGCCCTACGAGGTCTACGCCTGGACGCAGATCACCGACCTGTCAAGCTATCTTGTCGAGGCGGACAACGACACGGTCGTCTGGTTCAACAGCCTGGCCTCCGGCAAGCCCGTGCGCGACGTGGCCGTCCGGGCCATGTCCGGGGGGGCGCCCCTGGGCACGTCCGGATCTGACGGCGTCGCCAGGTTCGCGACTCCCACCGAGGCCATCACCCGCGACGAGTCGGCCTCCGGGCCGGTGCCTCCGTACTACATCCTCGGCCAGGCCCCGGACGACTCGGAGGCCATCCTCGACCTCTCGCCCCTGTGGAACCCCTACGACGCCGACTGGCGGAAGGCCGACAGCTACTGGAGCTATCTCTACACGGACCGCCCGCTCTACCTGCCCAACGACGAGGTCCGTTTCTGGGGCGTCGTCCAGCCGCGGGAGGGCGGTCAGGAGGTCACCCGGGTCCGGCTCGAACTGCGCTCCAGCTACTCGTGCTGGGAAGGCCCGTTCGGGCAGGACGGCGGAGGCTCCGACAGCGACGCCACGCTCATCCTGGCCAAGGAGGTCGAGGTGAGGCGGAGCACTTTCGACGGCCGTCTGACCTTGCCGAACCTCAGGCCCGACTACTACTACATCCAGTTCATCGTTGACGGTGTGGTCCTGACGACCCAGGGCCTGAACGTGGCCACCTACACCAAGCCCGCCTATAGCCTCGACCTGGTCACGAACAAGCAGGCCGTCTTCGCCGGCGAGAAGGTGGAGTTCAGCGTCACGGCGGCCTTTTTCGAAGGCACTCCGGCCTCCGAATTGAGACTAAAATACGATCTGAACGGCGCCGTGACCGAGTCGGGGACGTTGCTGACCGACATCTCCGGCCGGGCCAGCCTGACGCGGACCGCTCAGGGCGGGTCCGACCCGTTCATCCTGGAGAACTCCTGCTACCTTCAACTCTACGCCGAACTTCCGGAATCGGGGCCGATCTACACCGGCGCCTCGGTGCGGGTGTTCGAAAAGGACGTTTGCCTGAGGGGTGACTCCAAGCGCCTCGAGGGCGGCCAGGTCCAGATCGAGGTGGCCCTCAACAAGGTGGCTCTCGACCTCCTCAACGCGGCGGAGGCGCCGCGGGGCTACTACCGCTACGGATACCGGGACTACCTTGGCGAGCCCGTTGCCGGGCGGGAGGTCAAGGGGCAGGTCGAGGAGATCGTCTGGGAGACCCGGGAGACAGGCCAGTACTACGATTTCATCGAGAAGGTCGTGAAGAAGACCTACGACTACACCGAAGTCCGGGTGCCGCAGGCCACCTTCACGCTCACCACCGACCCAGCCGGCCTGGCGACCTGGACCTTCAACCCCCAGGCCGACAAGAGCTACTGCGTCCGCCTAACCTCCACGGACGAGAAGGGCCGGGCCATCGGCCAGGAACTGTGGGTCTACGGCTCAAGCGGTGCGGACCCCCGCTATTCCTGGTACAGCCTGGTTGCCGCTGACCGCGACACGCCCCAGTACAAGTTGGGCGAGACCGTGTCCGTGGTCGCCCGCAACGGTCAGGCCGACCTCCCGTCCCGGGAGTCCGGGTACCTCTTCGTCACCGCGCGCCAGGGGCTCGAGACGGTCGAGGTCGGAAGTGGACCGACCTACGGCCTGACCTTCGAGGAGAAGTACATCCCGAACATCGAGGTGTTGGGCGTCTACTTCGACGGCCGGTACTATAACGGCCTCGGCTCCCTCCTGGCGACCTTCGACTACGCCGACAGGAAGCTCGACATCACGGTGAAGACCGACAAGGAGAGCTACGGACCGGGCGACACGGTCGTCATCGGCGTGGAAGTCCGGGACGCCCAAGGGCGGCCGGTGGGCGCCGAAGTCAACCTCTCCCTGGTGGACGAGGCTCTCTTCCAGCTGGCCGGGCAATCGGCTGACCCGTTGGCCAGCCTGTACGGGCGCGTGCTGTACGGCTATATCCTGCAGACACGGGGTTCCCACTACCAGAGGCTGCAGGGCGGCGGAGGCGCGGAGTCCGGCGAGGGCGGGGAGATGCGCCGCTCGTTCCTGGACTGCGCGCTCTTTGAATCTCTGAGCACCGGTTCGGACGGCAAGGGCACGGTCGAGGTGACGCTCCCCGACAACCTCACCTCCTGGCGCCTGACCTACCAGGCCTTCGCCTCCAACGTGCGGGCCGGAGGCGGCACCAAGGCCATCCCGGTGCGGCTACCGTTCTTCGTCGAAGTGGCGGCGAACGAGACCTACCTCTCCGGCGACGAACCGGTCATCCAGGCCCGCGCCTACGGGACGGCGCTACCCTCGGGGACGGCCGTCAGCTTCTCGGCGAAGCTCGTCCAGCTGAAGGCCGACGGGACCACCGAGACCCGCGACCTGGCGGCCGCCACGGGCAAGGCGTTCAAGCCGGCCAATATCACTCTCGGGGCGCTCCAACGGGGGACGTACGAGTTGCAGATTACGGGCCGGGCCACCCTGCCCGACGGGACGAAGGCCGAGGACGGTCTGGCCCGCAAGTTCGAGGTCCTGGACACCTATCTGCGCCTCGACCGGGTGGACTACTACGAGGTGACCGAGAACCTGCGCGTCGGGGTCGAGCCGGGCGAGTTGGCCACCCTCACCTTCTGCGACGCGGGGCGCGGCAACTACCTCGGGATGTTGTGGAGGCTAGTGGGTGGCGGCAGCCGCGCGGACATGAAGGCCGCGGCCATTGTCGCCCACCGGCTGCTGGTGGAGGATTTCGGGTACGACGCGGCGGCCCTGACGGCGCCTCCGTCCGAGAGCGGGCTCCTCGCCTGCCAGGTCGACGGGGGCGTCGCCCTGCTGCCGTACGCCGGGGTGGACCTCGAACTCACGGCCAAGGTCGCCGCGCTCGGCGGCGTCGGCTTCGACGAGGAAGGTCTCCTCAGATACCTGGGGGGCGTCTATGATGCCGCCGATACCAGCCGCGAACGGTTCGCGGTGGCCCTCTACGGCCTGGCGGCCATGGACCAGCCCGTGCTCCTCGACCTTGAGCGACTGGCATCCGAGCCGGACCTCTCCGTCAAGGAGAAGCTCTACACGTGTCTCGGACTCATCGAACTGGGTTCGGAGGAGAAGGGCCGGGAGCTCTTTGACGAGGTCGTGAAGGCCTACGGTGACCGCGTCGGCTCGCTGCTCCGGCTCAACGTCAGCCGCGACCAGGAGGAGATTATCGCGGCCACGTCTCTCGCGGCCGTCATCGCCGCTGAACTCAAGCTGGACGACAAGGACGCCTTCCTCGGCTACCTGGTGGACAACGAGCCCTGGGAGGAGTTGAACCTCCTCGAAGTGGCCCGCTTCCTGCAGGTGGCTCTGCCCCTCGCGCCGTCGACCGAGGTTGCGTTCACGCTGCAGCCGGGAGGAACGAACGTGAAGCTCGAGCCGGGCGAGACCTACACCTGTCTCCGGACGGCGGAGGACCTGGCGAACCTCGCTTTCGCCGACCTGCAGGGCAAGGTGGGTTTGTGCGTCTCCTACCGGGCCTCGGCCGACCTGGCGGACACCAGGGTCGGCAGCGGAGAGGCCACGCTCAGCCGCGGCTACTCCACGGCGGGCAAGGCCACCAAGACCTTCGACGCCGGGGACGTCGTCCGCGTCACGCTGACCTACAAGATCACCGCCCAGGCCCTCGAAGGGACCTACCAGGTCGTGGATTTCCTGCCCTCCGGTCTGAAGGCGGTGCCGCGTCCCGCCGACATCGGCATGGACGACGGCAAGGTGACCTGGCCGGCCGAGATAGACGGGCAGAAGATCAGGTTCAACGTCTTCCTGGGGCGCGAGGTCGACCCGAAGACCGGACAGCCCTTGCCGCGGGGAACTTCCGGCACTTTGACCTACTACGCCAGGATCGTCTCGCTCGGTTCCTTCGCGGCCGAACCGGCGGTCCTCGTCCACGCCAAGACGGGCGAGATCTTCGCCGTCACGGACAAGGACGCGATTGTCATCCGCTAGGGCGGAGGGCGATCGGCTGAAGGGTGGCCGGCCGAACGGTGGCCGGCTGAAGGGCGGCCGGCTGAAGGGTGGCCGGCCGCTGCGGGCTATCGCGGCGGTCGTCGTCGCCACGCTGGTGGCGGCGGCGATGGTCGGCTGTCACCCCAGGCCGGCCGAACCGCCCGGCGGCTCGGCCGCGCTCGAACCTGCGCCCGCCCACGCCGACCGCTTCGTGACCCGGGCGCAGCTTGATACCCTGCTCGCTCTCGGGGCCGAGGTCGCCGGGGACGCCGGGCGGGCGGGCCTCGGGTCGACCGTGGACGTCGTCGTGGTGCCCCACCATTTGGTCGCCGGCCACCTCGTAGCCGGGGCCCTGGCCTACCTCGCGCTCGAGCCGCCCGCGACCGTCATCATTGTCGGGCCGGACCACTTCCGGGCCGGCCCGAGGGTCGGGACGAGTCTGGGTGTCTGGCGCACGGCGGGCGGGGTGGTGGAGCCGGAGAGCGACCTGGTGGCCGCCCTCTTGCTCGAGGGGCTGGCTGAGGAAGCCTGGAGAGCCCAGGAGGGGGAACACTCGGTCGGGGCCCTGGTGCCCTTTGTGCGGAGTCTCTTGCCTGGGGCGCGGGTCGTGCCCATCACGGTCCGGGGGGACCTCAGCTACGAAGAGGCCGTCGCTCTTGGGAAGTGGCTGCGGGAATGGGCGGACGGCAGGGGGAAAGGGGACACCGGTGTCCGGCCGGGCCGGGTCGTCCTGGTCGCCTCGGTGGACTTCTCCCACTACCTGGACCGGCGCGAGGCTGAGAAGAGAGACGTCCGGACCATCGCCGCCCTCGAAAGCGGCGACTGGGCCGCCCTCTTCGGGATGGGGTCGGAGTATCTCGACTCACCGGCCTCGCTCGCGGTGGCCTTCGCCTTCGCCGGCTCGGTCGAGAAGCCGCGCTTTGCCGTGGTGGCCCACACGAACTCGGCCACGCTTCTCGGCCGGCTCGACCTCGCCGAGACCACGAGCCACTACCTGCTGCTCATCCCGTCGCCCTGAAGCGCCGGCGCCTAGGCCGTCTCGGACTTCCGCTTTTCCCTCTCCCGCAGTTCGCGCTTGAGCGCCTTGCCGGCCTGGCTCACCGGTATCTCATCCAGGAACTCGATCTCGCGGACCTTCTTGTACGGCGTGACCTGAGCCGCCACAAAGGCCATGATCTCCTGCGCGCTCGTGATGGCGCCCGGCTTCAGCACGATGAAGGCCTTGGGGAACTCGCCGACGGCCGGGTCGGGCTTGCCGATGACCGTGCAGTTGGCCACGGCGGGATGGGTGAAGAGAATCTCCTCGAGTTCGCGCGGGTACACGTTGTACCCGTTGTAGATGAGCATGTCCTTCTTACGCTCCACGACGAAGACGTAGCCATCCTCGTCCATCCGGCCGATGTCTCCGGTCAGAAGCCACCCGTCCCGGAGCACGGCCGCCGTCTCCTCGGGGCGATGGAAATACCCCACCATGACCTGCGGGCCCTTGATGGCGACCTCGCCCAACTCCCCGACCGGCATCTCGCGGCTCGCGTCCTCGGCATCGACGATCTTGACCTCGGTGTCGAAGATGGGGATGCCCACTGAGCCGGCCTTGCGCGTCCCCGAGCGGCTCGCCGGGTTGGCCGTCGCGCCCATGGTTGCCTCGGTGAGACCGTAGGCCTCCATGAGGATGCCGTTGGGCAGGCGGCTCTGCATCGCCGACAGCAGTTCGACCGGGAGGGGCGCGGCCCCGCTGGCCACCAGGCGGACACAGGACAGGTCTTTACCCGCCATATCGGGGTGGTTCAGCATGGCCTGGAAGAGCGGAGGCGCGCCGCCGAACACGCCGGCCTGGTGCCGGGCAATGTCCCCGAGGTACGCGCCGGCGTCGAAACGCGGGTGGACCACCATCGTGGCTCCGGTGTAGACGGGGAAGTTGAGGTAGCCGATGGTGCCCATGGCGTGAAACCACGGCACCACGATGAGGGCCTTGCCGTGCCCCGGCGTGACCGGGTACTCCCACTTCCCGCCCGCGTCTTTAGGTGACCCTTCGCCGTCGCGGTCGTCGGGCCGGTCCTCGATGTAGAGAAGGCCGTCTTCGCGGAGGACGGGACGCCCTCCGGTGCACCAATGACTGAACTGGAGCGAGTTGGTCACGACCATGCGGTGGGTCAGCACCACGCCCTTGGACACGCCGGTCGTGCCTCCGGTGTAGGCGAGGTGGGCCACATCACGCCCGGGATCGATGCTCACCGCCGGCGGCTCGGGTGGCGTGCCCGCCACGAGAGCCTGGAAGCTGTAGGCCTCGGGCCCCCAGGCGGACACGTCGATGGGGGCGAAGGGCGGCAGAATCTCTGGAATCCCGGTCACGATGAGCCTCTTCACCCGGGTTCTCTCCCGCACGGCCACGGCCGTCGCGACGAACATGTCCAGGGCCACTAAGGTCTCGGCGCCGGAGTCGATGAGCTGGTGCTCGAGTTCCGGGGCTGAGAGGAGGGGGTTGCAGGGGGTGAAGGTGGCGCCGGTGAGGAGGGTGCCGTAGTAGGCGATGGCGAACGGCGGGCTGTTCGGGAGCTGGATGGCGACGACGTCACCCTTGCCGACCCCGAACCTCGCCAGGGCCGTGGCGAAGCGTTGGGCCTTCTCCCACAGTTCGGCGAAGGTCGTCGCACCCTCGCCCACCTGGAAGATGATGGCGTCCTGGTCGGGGTACTTCTTGGCCGAACTCTCGAGGAACTTGAAGACCGGCACCGGCGGGTAGTCGAGAGAGAGGGGGAGTCCGCGCGGCCACGAGCCGTGCCACGGGCGTGCGCTCATGGGCTGCTACCTCCGTTGGAAAGGACTACCGATACCTTCGTCGCCCCCCCAGTGAATCCTACAGCAAATTCTGACTAATCGGCTGGAGACAGAGGCTGGGCGCGGGATGCGACGAAATAGGTCTTGGACGGGTGGTGACCGGGCCAATGGTTCGTCGGGTCGTCTTGTCCCTCG
>CALMHV010000179.1 GCA_937863905.1 uncultured Bacillota bacterium | reverse complement strand
ACAAAGAGGGCCGCATCGCGCGGCCCTCTTTCTCGTTGGCGGCGCCCCGCGAGCCACTGGGTGCGCCGGGGCCGCGGTGATGGCGGCTCGGCCCGGGCGGCAGGTGAGACCGTCCGGCCGCACGAACTCCGTCCCGACCGCGAGGGGAGGACCAGTCGCATGGTCGAGAAGCCCGCGCAGATGACCCTTTTCGGAGTCCCGGCCACCGTGACGGAGGTCGCCGCGGACGCGACGTTGCCTCCTGCCGTCGCGAACGGCCCACTGTCCGCGGCCAATGAGTTGCCGGCCGCGGCGTCCCCCGACATCCTCGTCCCCGGGCAGGAAGGCTTCTTCGGCGTCAGGGCTACCCGCGCCGAAGCTCTCGCGAGCCTGGCGGCCCGCGCCCGGGAGTGCCGTCGCTGCGGTCTCCGCGAGGGCTGTCGCGGCGTGGTCTTCGGGGAGGGAGATCCCGACTCGGGTATCGTCTTCTTGGGGGAGGCCCCCGGGGCTGTGGAAGACGAACTGGGGCGGCCTTTCGTGGGACAGGCCGGCCAACTGCTCGACAGAATCCTCCTGGCCGTAGGTTTTCGCCGCGAGCAGGTCTACATCACCAACACCGCGCTGTGCCGGCCACCCGGCAACCGGGCGCCCCTGCCGGAAGAGACCGCTGCCTGTCGGCCATGGTTCGAGGAGAGACTGGCTGTCCTGCAGCCGTCCATTATCGTTTGTCTGGGGGCCTCGGCCGGGCGGAACCTCCTGGGTCCGGAGTTTGGCATCACTCGGGACCGCGGGCGCTGGTACAGCTTCGGCCAAGCCAAGCTCATGGCCACCTTCCATCCCGCCGCCCTGCTGCGCGACCCGGCCAAGAAACGGCCGGTCTGGGAAGACCTGAAGGCCGTCCGGGCGGAGTGGACCCGTTTTCGCTCCGAGCCGGAGGCGGCGCGGTCGGGAGGAAGGCCCATCCCTCCCGGGAATTGATTCCCTGGCTTGCGGCCACGCTAGCGGCTGATTCCCCGCGGAGGTGCCCGGACTTGACCAGCCCCGGTCTGCCCCAGTCGGCGACCCTGCGCCTGCCGGCCACGGTCGAGAGCGCCTCCGAGGCGGAGACCGAGGCCGCCGGAAAGGCTTTGGCGCCCTACCTGGTCGCCGGAGATGTCGTGGCCCTCTGTGGACCTCTCGGAGCGGGCAAGACCTGCTTTGTCCGGGGCCTGGTTAAGGGACTGGGCGCCAGGGACCCGGTGGTCAGCCCCACCTTTACCCTGGTGAGGGAACACGCCGGTCCGACCCCCGTCCGGCATGTGGACCTCTACCGGCTCACCCCCGGCGAGGTTGCGGAACTCGACTGGCGCGACCTTTTCTACGGCCCGGCCGTGGCCGTTGTCGAGTGGGCCGAGCGGGCCCGCTCGTTCCTTCCCGAGCGGGCCTACGGAGTGCGGCTAGGATTCGACCCGGGTGGCGACCCGAGCCGCCGGGTCATTGCCATCATGCCCCCGCCCGGTCCGGCCGCTGTTGCGGCGCCGCCTATCGGGAGGGCCGAGGCCGGGCCGGCCATCGAGTCTCGGATACCGGTGCCGGAAACCGCGGCCGCGCCACCATCCAACGTTCTGGCCATCGATACCTCGACCCGGAGCCGGAGTCTGGCCCTGCTCGCCGGAGGCGTCATCCGGGAACTCTTCTGGGGTCCGACCGACGGCGGGCTCGCCGCCGAAGACATGGCCGGGAGCCTCCGCGAGTTGCTGGACGTCGCCGGCCTCCAGCCGCGGGACCTCGAACTCGTGGCCGTGGCTCTTGGCCCGGGCTCCTTCACCGGGGTCAAGGTCGGGTTGGCTTCGGCCAAAGCCTTGGCCTACGCCCTCGGGTGTCCCGTCAAGGGCGTCAGCACCCTCGACGTTCTCGCGGCCGGGGCCTTCGCCTGGCGCGAGGAGGAGGAAGCGGGCGTGCCCTGCGGCGGTGGTCCCCAGGCCGCTATCGCGCTCATCGATGCCCGGCGGGGCGAGGCCTTCGGTTCCGCCTACTTTGGGGGCCCTGAGCCCCTCCCGCTGCCGGCGAGCGTTGACCGCTGCGCCTCCGACCCGCACGGCCTGCGCCTAGTCGGCCCGGCCGCCGATGTCCTCAGGGTCCTCGCCGACGCGCTGCCCGAGGTCCCTGGGGAAACCGCGCCTTGGCTGGCGATAGCGGGCGACGGGCTGACCGGACACCCCTCGGCTGGGGCCGGCTTCGCCGAAGAAGCCGTGGCCGAACTCGAGAGTCGGCTCGCCGGGCGGTGGTGCATCCTCCGGCCGCAGGCCTGGTCTCGGCGTCATGGTCTCGGCCGGGCGCACCCTCTCGGCCGGGCGCACCCTCAGGCGGCCGACCTGGCTCTTCTGGCCCGGGAACGCTTCCTCGCCGGCGCAGGGGATGACCCCTTTGCCCTCCAACCACTCTACCTGAAGGAGCCCGCGGTCGGCAGGCCCGGAGGACAGGGGGTGGGCTGCGGTGCGGGATGAAAACACGGTCGGGCCCGGGCAGGACATCGTCTCCGCCCTGCGCTATGAGGCGATGCGTGTCCAGGACCTCGACGAGGTTCTGGCTATCGAGCAGGCTTCGTTCTCCACTCCCTGGTCGCGGGCGGCCTACCATCGCGAACTCATCACCAACGGCTACGCCACCTACCTCATCGGGCGCCTCGATGGCCACGTCATCACCTACGGCGGCATGTGGGTCATTCTCGACGAGGCTCACGTCACGAACATCGCCGTCGACCCCGGGTTCCGGGCTAGAGGGGCCGGACGCCGCACGATGGCGGCCCTGGAGGAGAGAGCGGCGCAGCTCGGCGCCTCCCGGATGACCCTGGAGGTCAGAGTGTCCAACCTCGCGGCGCGCCGCCTCTACGAGGCCCTGGGCTACCACGGTACCGGGGTCAGGCGCAACTACTACAGCGACACCCACGAGGACGCCATGGTGATGTGGAAGGACCTCGGTCCGCCCCCGAGCGGCGGCGGGCCGACGGGCGGCAGGCCGAACGGGGGGCGCCCGTGAGCCTCATCCTGGGCCTGGAGACGTCGTGCGACGAGACGTCGGTCGCCGTGGTCGAGGACGGGCGACGGGTAAGGTCCAGCGTCGTCGCCTCGCAGGCGGACCTTCACGGCCGTTACGGCGGCGTGGTTCCCGAACTCGCCGCGCGTCGCCATCTTGAGGCCCTGCTCCCAACGCTCGACCGGGCCCTGGCCGAGGCGGGCGCCAGCCCGTCGGACCTTGACGCTCTGGCCGTGACGACCGGCCCCGGATTGGCCGGCGCCCTGGTCGTCGGGCTGGCCGCCGCGTCCTCGCTCGCTCTGGCCTGGGGAAAGCCGCTCGTCCCGGTGAACCACCTGGAGGCTCACGCCTACGCCGCCTTTCTCGACTCGACCCTGCAGCCGCCTTTGGTCGTCCTCATTGTCTCGGGCGGCCACACGGGTCTGGCCGAACTGACCGAGCACGTCCGCTTCCGGCCCCTCGGCGAGACACGCGACGACGCTGCCGGGGAGGCCTTCGACAAGGTCGCCCGCCACCTCGGCCTGGGCTACCCGGGTGGGCCGGTCATCGACCGCCTGGCCGAGACCGGCGATGCCGGGGCCTTCCCTTTCGCGCGCGCCCTCCTGGGACCGGCCAGTCTCGACTTCTCCTTCAGCGGGCTGAAGACCGCCGTCCTGTACCTCACCCGCGACGCCGCCCAGCGAGGGGAGACGCTGCGTTTGGCCGACGTAGCGGCCTCCTTCCAGGCCGCGGTTGTCGATGTTCTCGTCGAAAAGGCCTTTCGGGCCCTGGCCCTGACCGGTCGAAAGAGCCTCGCCGTGACGGGCGGAGTCGCGGCCAACGGGGGTTTGCGCCGGGCGATCGCAGACCGGGCCGGGGTGGCGGGCGTGGCCGTCCACGTCCCGGCGGCGAAGTACTGCACCGACAACGCGGCCATGGTGGCCGGACTCGCCCATTTTCTCCGGGCCAGCGGGTCGGTCCCACGGGGGCCCCTGCGGGTCGACCCCTCGCTCGCCCTCGGCGGGGGGAAGCGCCGGAGAGGCCGGGCGAAGGGCGTTTGAGGGCCCGGTGTGGAACAGCCGTTCGCCATCGAGACACCGAACGCAATCCCAGCACGGGATAATCGCGGGGTCAAGCGATTATGTGGATTATCCTGTGGATTGTGTGGATAACTTTCCTAAGTCCCAGCTAGAAGAGGTGGGGTCTGTGGGTGGTCTTCCGGGTGAAGCGGGGCCGGCGGCGGTTTCCGGCCTTCAGGTCGCCCTCGCCGAGGCCGAGGCGGCGGGTATCCTCCCGATCACCTCGACCTGCAACCTCTCCTGCCTGTTCTGCAGCAATCGCTCCAATCCGCCCGGGGCAAGAGTCTACGCGCTCAGTCACCGGCCGGTTGGCGAGATAGCTCGGGCCCTCGCCGGGATGGCCCGTCTCCCCGCGATCGTCATCGGCGAATCCGCCTCACGCGTGTCCGAGGGGGAGCCTTTGACCCACCCCGACTTTCCCGCCGTCGTCCGCCTGGTCCGGCAGAACTGTCCGGACGCCACCATCCGCCTGACCACGAACGGGACGCTTCTTGACGCCGATCTCACCTCTCTTTTGGCCGCCCTTGGCCCGGTCGAGGTGACGCTCTCGCTGAACACGGCTTCGTCCGAGGCCTACGGGCGGCTGCACGGGCGGGCCGGCGACCCGCGGCGGGCCGCGAGGCTCCTCGCGGCGTCCGGCCTAGGCTTCGAGGCCAGCGTGGTGGCCGTTCCGGCCGTGACGGGTCCGGGAGACCTCCAGGCCACGGTGAGCTTTCTCGCGGACCAGGGCTGCACCCACTGCCGGGTCTTCGTTCCCGCGTTCACCCGGTTCACACCGGCGTCGGTGCGCGCCGTGCTGCCGGAACGGGAGGAGGTTGCCGGTCTTGTGGAGGAGGCCCGGGCCCTGACGCGGATGCCCTTGAGCCTGGAGCCGCCGCAGCTGGGGGACCTGGAGGCCCGCGTCACGGGCATCCTGGCGGGAACGCCGGCCGAGCGGGCCGGGCTGCGGGCCGGCGACGTGGTGACGGCTGTCGAAGGGACCCGACCCTTTTCGCGTGTCGACGCTTTTCGGCGCTGCCAGGACGGGCTGCGGTGTCGTGGGCGGTGCCGCGTGCGGCTGGCCAGGCTAGGCGAAGCGGAGGTCCTGCTGACAGCTGACGACGGCCGCACGGGCGGGCCCCTCGGGCCGGCGGGCCGCAGCCGCCCGGGCCTCGTCATGGACCGGGACTGTGACCCCGACGACGCGAGGGCCGTCCTGGAGCTGGCGGACGACCTAGGCGCCTCCCGCGCCGTCGTCTTCACGGGTTTCCTGGCCGGTCGGGTCATGGAACTCGGTCTAGCCGAGGCGGCTCGCGAGCGCGGGGGCCGTCCGCCGTGGCTCGTCGTGGCTGTTCCCTCCGAGACGTTCGGAGGCTCGATCGCCGCGGCCGGGCTGCTCACGGTGGAAGACGCGGCCGGCGCGCTTGGCCGGCCTAGTAGCCCGGTCGCTCCAGGCGACGCTCTCTTCCTGCCGCCGCTGGCCTTCGACCGCAACGGCCTCGACCTCCTGGGCCGGTCACCGGCTGACCTCAGAGGTCTTCTCCCGCGCGGGACGCGTCTGGTCGTCCCAGGTCTGGCCACACTCTAGAGACGGCATTCCCTGCCCTCGCCGACCGCCTTGGTCCGCATCCGGCACGGTCTTGTCCTTGTTCGCCCCCCAGCCGGATGGTATCCTAGAGAAAACCTGCGGCCGCCCACACGGCCTGAGGCCGCAAGGGGAGGGACCCGGGCATGGAAGCTCCGCGGAGCGGACTCACTTTCGACGATGTTCTCCTGGTGCCGAAGCAGTCGAACGTCCTGCCCCGTGAGGTCGACGTCTCGACCAGGCTTTCCCCGAGCCTCAGGCTCAACATCCCCCTTGTCAGCGCCGGCATGGACACGGTCACGGAGGCCCGCATGGCCATCGCCATCGCGCGCGAAGGCGGAGTGGGCTTCATCCACAAGAACATGCCCATCGCCCGGCAGGCCGGCGAAGTCGACAAAGTGAAACGGTCCGAACACGGCGTCATCGTGGATCCGTTCTTTCTCGGCCCGGACAACCGGGTGGCCGAGGCCGTCGCCCTCATGGAGCGGTACCACATCTCGGGCGTGCCCATTGTCGAGGACGGCCGGCTCGTCGGCATCATCACTAACCGCGACATCCGCTTCGAGGAACGCTTTGAGCGTCCCATCCGCGAAGTGATGACCAGCCGCAATCTGGTCACCGCCCCGGTCGGGACGACCCTTGAAGAGGCCAAGAGCATTCTGGGCCGGCACAAGATCGAGAAACTTCCCCTCGTCGACGACGCCTTCCGGCTCAAGGGTCTCATTACCATCAAAGACATCGAAAAAGCCGTGAAATACCCCAATTCCGCGAAAGACGCCGGCGGGCGCCTCCTGGCCGGCGCGGCTCTCGGTATCGGGCCGGACACGCTGGAGAGGGTCGAAGCCTTGGTGGCCTCGGGTGTCGACATCGTCACGCTCGACAGCGCGCACGGTCATTCGGCCAACGTCGTCAAGCTCACGCGCCAGATCCGGAAGGCCTTTCCCGACCTCTGCCTCGTCTCCGGGAACGTGGCCACCGCGGACGGTGTGCGCGACCTCGTCGAGGCGGGCGCCCAGGTGATCAAGGTCGGGGTCGGACCAGGCTCCATCTGCACGACGAGGGTCGTCGCCGGTGTCGGCGTGCCGCAACTGACGGCCATCCTCGACACGGCCCGGGAAGCCCGGAGGCTCGGTGTCGCGGTCATCGCCGACGGCGGCGTCAAACATTCCGGGGACATAACCAAGGCCTTGGCCGCCGGCGCTCAGGCCGTGATGGTCGGGGGATTGTTCGCCGGAACGGAGGAAAGCCCGGGGGAGACCGAAATCTATCAGGGGCGCAGCTTCAAGGTCTATCGGGGCATGGGCTCCCTGGGCAGCATGAAGGAAGGTTCGGGGGACCGCTACTTCCAGGACCAGGAAGTCAGCGAGCGGAAGTTCGTCCCCGAGGGCGTCGAAGGCCGAGTTCCCTACCGCGGAGCGCTCGCCGAGACCGTCTACCAGCTGCTCGGCGGCCTGAGAGCGGGGATGGGTTACTGCGGTGCCAGCAGCATCAAGGAACTCCAGGAAAGGGCAGAGTTCATGCAAATTACCGTTGCCGGCCTCAAGGAAAGCCACCCTCACGATGTCGAAATCACCAAAGAACCTCCCAACTACTCCTGCGACATCTAGCGCTCGAGCCTGACGAGGTTTCGACTGGTGGTGACACTGGTTTGGCGGTAGTCGTTCAGCCGAACATCAAGAATCGTGTCCGCTTCCTCTATTCGCCGTACATCGAGACCGTACTCAGCCTTCAGGTCCTCTACGATCCCCACCATCACGGCGCGCTCCTGCCGTGGGTCATCCGCTTCAAGGAGAGAATCTCACCGGAGGACTACGGGGAGATTCGGTATTTCGGCGACAATATTCGCGAATGGCTTTTCCTCATCGACCTCGTCCTGGACCACCCCCAACTCGGGCGCTTGACCTTCGCCGACTCCGTCGACCACATCGCGTCCATGCCGCCGGCGACCTTCGTTTTCCGGCTGCTCGGTGAGCAGGTTCCGATGACCGAGATTGAGGCGGCCATCGCGGACCCGGCGGGCAACGCCGTCGCCGGCATCTTCGGGCGGCTGGACATCACCAGCCCGCGCCGCTGCGAGGAGATGACCCACCTTTTCGAGACACCGGAGAAGATCCAGAAGGACCTCTGCGTCTTCCTCCTCTCCTACTGGAACCAGTATTTCGAAGAGGAGTACCACTGGGTCGAACTGCTCCTGGTGAAAGGGGTCAAGGACGAGGCCAAGCGGCTCGCCGAGGAGTCCCTGGCGAGGTTCCTCACCCGGCTCAGCGGCGGCCTCATCTCCCGCGACAAGAAGCTGCGGCGGACCCATCCCGACCACGTCTTGATCGAGAGCGGGTCCGGGCCGGTCGAGGTGTCCATGAGCGACCTCTCGGAGATAGCGCTCTTCCCATCCTTGTTCGTCTCGCCCCAGAGCATCTTTGAGTTGTCGGGCGGGCGGCTGGTGATGTCCTTCTCCGTCCCGCCCGGGGTCTATCTGCGGAGGGACACTCTCGTGCCGCCGGAGCAGCTCTCGCGGCTCCTCAAGACCCTGGCCGACGAGACCAGGCTCAAGATCATGAAACTCATGATGCAGGACCGGCAGTTCACCCAGGGCCTGGCGGTGGAACTGGGGCTGGCCGAACCGACGATCTCCCGGCATCTGAAGGTCCTCCGGGAAGCCGACCTTATCTCGAGCGTCAAGGAAGGCAACTACATCTACTACACCCTGAGGCTCGAACGCATCGCGGAACTGCACATGAAAATCCTGGATTTCTTGCGGAATTAGTCGCGACAGGCGGCCGTGCATCGGCCGTCAGGCGGGCGCCGGCCGTCACCCGGCTGCCGTGACCCGTGCCGGCCGAGATTCGACAGAACAGCCAGGGCGGGACCGCAACAGCGGTCCCGCCCTATCGTCGTACCCCCGCCTCAGCTCTTTGTTCCCACGCTCACCCTGTCCAGCAGAACGTGGGGCAGGTAGTAGCTGGGCGGCGTGAACTCGCTCTCCCGGCTGAGAGCCAGGAGAGCGTCGCGGAAGGCCTCGAAGACCGGGACCAGGACCATGCAGTCCTTGACCCGGCCGACAATCTCCCCGTTTTCGATTTTGAACCCGATGTGGACGTTCCCGGAGACCTGACCGGCGTAGGGGTTGCCCGCCCAAGCGCCCATGAGGCGCTGCACGTACAGGCCCTCCTTCACGCCGGTGACGAGCTTCGCCCAAGGTTCGCTGCCGGGCTCGAGGGCCAGGTTCGACGGGGCCGGCGCCGGGGCGGTCTGCGGCGAGGGTCGGAACCCGTTGCCTGTGCTGGTCCGGCCCAGGGCCTTCGCCGAGCGCAGGTCGAGGTGGAATTCGCGCAGGACACCCTTCTCGATGACCGCTCGGCGGCTGGTCGGCACACCCTCGTCGTCGAACCCCCTGGTCGCGACGCCCCACGGTAGCCACGGGTCGTCCCAGAGAGTGAAGCCGTCCGCGAACAGCTTGTCGCCCAAACGGTCCTTCCAGGGCGACTCGCCCTTGACGACAGCCTTACCGTTCAGGCAGGCCACGAAAGGCGCCACAAGGTCCGCGACCGCCGCGGGCGAGAAGACGACCGGATAGCTGCCGCCTCGGAACGGCACGTTGTGCCGGGCGTTGCGGTAGAGCCAGGCGACGCGCTCCCCGATGACCGAGGGGCTGAGGTCGGCCAGCCGGCGCGAGGCCTGAAAAGCCCAGGTTTGAATCATGTTCTCCGGCTCGACCAGTTCGACCGAGGAGACAAGAACGCCCGCCGTTCCCTCGTGCCAGGCCGCCTGCCCGGCCGAGGTCGCGACGCGCGTGTACTCCACGCTCTTCTCGACCGTGACGCTGGCGAGGACCCCCGGCTCGAGCCCTCTCCCCGCTTCGACGAGGCCGGCGCCGGCCGCCAGCATCTCCTCCTGCGACCAGTCAACCACCGCCGGGTCGTACGTGGCCAAATCGGCCTGGGCCGGGCTCGCCGGAGCGAAGTCCAGGTCCGCCGGCGGGCCGAACTGCGAGGCCCTCACCGCCATCTCCACGACCGCGTCGTCGCCGGGCCGGGTCGACGTGGCGAACCCACGCCGCCCATCCTTCATGACGCGGACCGCGACCACGGCTGTCTCGGCCGTCTGCAGCGACTTCAGCTCGTTGTTCTCATAGTTGACCGGGGTCGTGACCTGTCCGGTCTCGAACACTTCGGCCTGGCTGCATCCCAAGTTCCGGGCCTTGCCGAGGAGGGCCTCGGCGTCCCAGGCCGCCTTCCTCCCGCGCGCGTCAGTCTTCACCGGGCCTTCCCTCCCAAGACGACCTTCTGGATGCGGATGTGGGGGCATCCCATGCCTACCGGAAGCGGCCATTGGCTGCCCTTGCCGCAGCCCCCCGGGCCGCTGGGCATGGCGAGGTCACTACCGATCATGTCGATGTTCTTCAGGGTGGCGAAGACGTTCCCCGACAGGGTCACGTTCCGCACGACCTCGGCCAGCTTGCCGTCACGGATCATCACGGCGTCGCCGGCGGTGAAGGTGAACATCTCGCCGGCCGTCTCGCCGCCGTAGCTCTCCCGGACGTACACGCCGAGCTTGACGTCCTTGAGCATGTCCTCGAAGGAGGCCTGCCCGGGCTCGATGCAGGTGGACCGCATCCGGCAGATGGGTGGGAAGCGGTAGTCGACGGCCCGGGCGTTACCGGTCGGCCGCTCGCCCATCTTGCCCGCCGTCTCCCGGGTGTGGAGCCGTCCGACCAGCTTCCCCTCCCGGATGAGGTCGGTCTTCTCCGTGGCTACCCCCTCATCGTCGTACTTCAGCCAGCCGCGGCTGCCCGGCGTGAGCCCGGAGTCATAGATGTTGAGGTGCTTGCCGCCGAATTCGCGGCCGAGGGTCATCACCTTCTGGAGGTTCGGGTTCTCGTAGACGTTGTCGCCCTCGCTGAGGTGGCCGAAGGCCTCGTGGACGAAGACGCCGGCGAGCCTGGGGTCCACGACCACGGTGTACTCGCCGGCCTCGACGACCGGCGCGTCGAGCAGCGCCCCCGCCCGGCGGCAGGTGTCGTCGACCTCGGCCTCAAGTCCCCGGGCGACGGCGAACGAATTGGAGGAACCGAAGTCCGAGGTCATGACCTCGGTCCGCCCGTCGCGGACGGCCACGGCCTGCACCGCGCCCGCGAGGTCGAGCTTCTCCTGCTGGATGGAGGTCCCGTCGGAGTTGGCGAAGTGAAGCTTCCGGAACCGGTCGAAGTAGAAGACGAACGAGGTGGCGACCGGCGGCCCGAAGGCCAGGACCTGCCGATTGTACCCTTCCAGGAGGTCCTTCTTCCGCGCCAGCGGGACCGCCCGAGGGTCCTCGCCGAAGGCCACCGTGACCTTGTCGTGGATGACGGGCACGGCGGCGAGGGTGCTTCTCCCACCCGTCCGTTCGCCGACCGCTCGTGCCTGCTTGATGGCCAGGGCGACCTTATCCTCAAGGCCCTCCACGCGGTTGAAGCTCACAAAGCCCCAGCCGCCCCGCACCAGGGCCCTGACGTTGCCTCCGTAGGTGAGCGATTCGCCCACTTCGTCGAGGGCCGGGCCCCGGAAGGAAATCTGGGTCGTCACGGTCTCTTCCAGGTTGATCTCCACGTAGTCGGCGGGCTGGTCCTTGACCAGTCGCCTGAGGTAGCTCTCCAAACCCACGCCTCCCCCCGCGGGCGCTCTCGGCTCTCTTGGCAGGCCCGCCCAATCGGCCGTTGTGTTCGTCGCCGGCCCAGGCCCTCCTGCGGCGCCTGGGCCCCGGAACTCGACTCCCGAAACCGAAGGTTGCCCGGTCTCGTCATAGAAGACACACTAGACAACGACTTAGCGGAAGGGGTGAGACCCATGACCTCCCCGGCCGACCATCCGACCTCTCCGCCGGGCCTCGTCTTCCGGCGGGCC
>CALMHV010000178.1 GCA_937863905.1 uncultured Bacillota bacterium | reverse complement strand
CTGGAAAACGGCAATTCCTTGGTGCCGAGGTCAAGGCTGTAGCGGGAAGGCGAGGCGGTGCGAGAAGATGACGGATGAAAAGGGAAGCCCAGCCAGAGGACCCGAGGCCCTCGACCGGTTCGTGGCCTTCGCGGCGAGCCGCCGGAGCGTCCGGCGCTACCTCCCCGACCCCGTGCCCGAGACCGTTCTCCTGCGCATCCTGGAGGCCGCGCGCTGGGCCCCAAGCGCGGTAAACTCCCAGCCGTGGCATTTCGTGGTTGTCACCGACCCCGAGCGCAAGCGAGCCCTCTACGAGCGAGCCAAGATAGCCGGGTTGGTGGGATGGAGCCACCTCGTGGGGGCGCCGGTGGTCGTGGCCGTCGTCGGCGATCCGCGAAACAATCGCTTTTATGTCGTCGATTGCTCGCTGGCTGGGATGAACCTGCTCCTAGCGGCCCACGCCGCCGGCCTCGGGGCTTGCTGGATCGGCGGGTTCACCGAGGAGCGCATCCGCGATGTCATCGGCGTGCCGCGCACCAGGCAGATCATCGGTCTCGTCACCTTGGGCTACCCGCAAGATACGCCGAAGGCCCCGCCGCGTCTGCCGCTGGAGCGGTTGGTCTCCCGTGAGGTCTACGACCCGACCGTGGCCGCCACGCGCAGCGAGCGGTTCAGGCTCAGTGGCCTCTACTCCTTACGGAAGCGGGTCCTGACCCTTTTTCGCCGGAAACGCCCGAGGTAGCGGCGCTAGGCGGTATCCTGGGTCACCGTCGCGGTGCCCGGAGCCGTTCCGGCTCCCAGGGCCGGGCTGGCCGCCGCGGGCTGCTCGAGCACATCGCCGATAGGGATGGGGTCCGGCGGGGCCGTGTTCTCGCCGGAAAGCGGGACGCTTCCCCCCTCAGGTTCCCCGACCGGGCCGGTGGCGGCCGCGCTCGCGACCCCTGCGCTCGCGGCCGCAACCCCTGCGGGGATGGGGACCGGCGCCACCGCTTCTTCCGTCGCCGCCCGCGCCGCCGCGAGGGCCTCATCCCGCTTCTCCGCCTGGTCCAAGAGCAGGCTCAGCCGGAGCACCTCGGCCAGGTTCTGGACCGGGATGATCTGCGCCCCGCCCTTCTCCTCCCGCATCATCTCCTGCCAGTTCTCGCTGGGGATGAGGATGCGTTCGGCCCCGGCCCAGCCGGCCGCCTCGATCTTGGCCACGATGCCGCCGACCGGTTTCACGTGCCCGCGGATAGAGAGTTCGCCGGTCATGGCCACCTTGGGGTCGACCGGCACGCCGGTAAGAGCGGAGTAGATGGCCGTCGCCACGGCAATCCCGGCCGATGGGCCGTCCACCGGGACCCCGCCCGGGAAATTGACGTGGATGTCGAAATCCCGGGGGTCCACCCCCAGGTAGCGACGGAGGACGGTGATGACGTTCTCGACCGACCCCTTGGCCATGGACTTGCGGCGCAGGCGGTGGCCGGCCGAGCCTATCTCCTCCTCCTCGATGACCCCGGTGACCACGACCTGACCCTTGCCGCGCGTGGCCGGCACCGTGGCCACTTCAACCTCGATGATCATGGCCATGTTCGGCCCGTAGACGGCCAGCCCGATGGCCAGGCCGATCTGGGGGCTGTCGGGGACGCGCCGTTCGGGGCGCGGGTTGTACTGCCCGCTGGAGACCACCCACTCGATGTCCTCCACGGCGATGCCCAGCCGGCCGTCGTTCTGGGCGATGCCGGCGGCGATCTGGATTATGTTTACCGCCTCCCGCCCGTTGGTCGCGTACTTCTTGATGACCTCCACGGCGCGATTCTCCAGGCCGAAATTGATCTTGCGGGCGGCGTTTTCGGCGATGAGTTCCACCTCATCCGGGGTCAGGGCGCGGAAGAACACCTCCACGCAACGCGAACGGATGGCCGGCGAGATGTCCTGGGGCAGGCGCGTCGTGGCTCCCACGAGACGGAAGTCCGCGGGCAGGCCGTTCTGGAAGATGTCGTGGATGTGCTTGGGGACGTTCTGGTCCTCCGAACTGTAGTAGGCCGACTCCAGGAAGACCTTCCGGTCCTCGAGCACCTTGAGGAGCTTGTTCATCTGGATGGGGTGGAGTTCGCCGATCTCGTCGATGAAGAGGAGACCGCCGTGGGCCTTGGTGACCGCCCCCGGCTTGGGCTGGGGGATGCCGGCCATGCCGAGGGGGCCGGCGCCCTGGTAGATGGGGTCGTGGACCGAGCCGATGAGGGGGTCGGCGATGCCCCGCTCATCGAAGCGGGCGGTGGTGGCGTCGAGTTCGACGAACTTCGCCAATTCCTTGAAGGGCGAGGTCGGGTTCAACTTGGCCTCTTCGAGGACCAGTCGGGCGACGGCCGTCTTGCCGACCCCGGGAGGGCCGTAGATGATGACGTGCTGCGGGTTGGAGCCGCAGAGGGCCGCCCGAAGGGCCTTGAGCCCCTCCTTCTGCCCGACGATCTCCTCGAACGTCGCCGGCCGGGTCTTCTCGGAGAGGGGTTCGGTGAGAGAGAGTTCCCGCATCTTCTGGAGTTTCTCGAGTTCCTTCTTCGACTCCCGGTCCACGGCGACGCGGTTCCCCTGCTGGCTCCGCAGGAGGTTCCAGAAGTAAAGGCCGATGATGACGGCAAAGAACAGTTGGATGACGTAGAAGAATTGGCTCAAGTACAGGAAGAACTCCCCCCGGTCGACCGTCCGACGGTGCCCCGTGTCGCAGCGTTTTAGGTTCTCACTCGCGCTGGTAGACTATCCGGCCAGGGGTCGCCGGGCGCCCTTCGCCCGTCCCATCTCCTTGTCAAGTCCCTCAAGCGGGCAGGAGGGTTCGTGCCGACCAGTTGTATTTGCTATGGTTAAATGGCAACATGGTTACACCATACGGTCAAGGCATCCGGGGCATCCCCGGAAGCGGACCCAGAAAGGCGGGGAAGCCATGAGCGAAGAGCGGATAGAGACACTGAAAGGCATCATCCGGGACCTGCACGCCGGGCGAGACATGGCCGAGCTGAAGCGCAGGTTCTCCGCCCTGACCGCGGGTGTGAGCGCCACGGAGATTGCCGAGATGGAGCGCCAACTCATCGCCGAAGGGATGCCGGAGGCGGAAATCAAGCGCCTGTGCGACGTCCACACCGAGGTCTTCCGGGACGCCCTCGACGCGGCGACGCCCCGGGCTCTGCCTTCGGACCATCCGGTGGAGGCTCTACGCCGCGAGGGCGAGGAACTCACGAGGGCGACGGCGGGTCTCCGCCGGGCGGCCGAAGCGCTCGGGAGCCCGCCGGCAGCGGGCAGGCTTCCGGCGGCGCGGGCGGAGCTTGAAGCCGGAATCACGCGGCTCGCGACCGTCGAGGGGCACTGGCGACGGAAGGAATACCAGCTCTTCCCCATCCTCGAGAAGCACGGCATCGTCGCTCCGCCCAAGGTGATGTGGGCCATCCATGACGATGTCCGGACCTTGCTCAAGGCGTCCCGGGAGCACCTGGCCTCCGGCGACGCGACGGCCCTCGGCGCGGACATCGCCACCCTGACCCGGACGGTGGACGACATGGTCTACAAGGAAGAGAAGATCCTCTACCCCATGTGCCTTGACACCTTCACCGCGGCGGACTGGGACACCGTGCGGCTCGGCGAGACCGAGCGTGCCGGAGCGGAGACCGCGAGGACGACGCTGGCCGGTGCCGGCGACGCCTTGGCCCTCGACACGGGGCGGCTGACGCCTGAGCAAATTCGCCTCATGCTAAAGCGCGTGCCGTTTGACGTCACGTTCGTGGACGAGAACGACGAGGTTCGCTTCTACTCGGAGGGCGACCGGGTCTTCCCACGGGCGGCGGCCGTCATCGGGCGCAAGGTCCAGAACTGCCACCCGCCCAAGAGCGTGCACATCGTCCAGGGCATCCTCGACAGCTTCCGTAGGGGCGAGAAGGACGTGGCTGAGTTCTGGATTGAGGTCGGCGGCCGGTTCATCCACATCCGGTACTTCGCTCTCCACGACGCGGCGGGGGCTTACAAGGGCACTCTTGAGGTCGTGCAAGACGCCACGGCCGTTCGGAAGCTCGAGGGCCAGCGCCGGCTGCTGGACTGGTAGGCCCGCGCCGGCTACGCCGTCTCTTCCTTCGGCTTCGCCCCCACCTCAGGCTTGACCTTGCGGGTGCCCGGCACGAGGATGGGCTCCTTCTGCTTCATCACGACCTCCGTGTTGACGATGCACTTGGACACGTCGGTACGCGACGGCAACTCGTACATCACATCGAGCATGATGTCCTCGAGGATGGCCCGCAGGCCGCGGGCCCCGGTGTTGCGCTTCATGGCCTCGGCGGCCACGGTGCGCAGGGCGTCATCCGTGAACTCAAGGTCCACGCAGTCGAGTTCGAAGAACTTGCAGTACTGCTTGGTGAGCGCGTTCTTCGGCTCGGTCAGGATGCGGATGAGGGCGCTCTCGTCCAGCGCGTCAAGGGTCACGATAATGGGCACGCGCCCCACGAACTCAGGTATCATCCCGAATTTGAGGAGGTCGTCGGGCATTATCTTGGCCAGGATCTCGCCTATCCGGGCCTTGCTCTGAGCGGTCCGTATCTCGGCCCCGAAGCCCAGCCCCTTCTTGCCGATGCGGCTCTGGATGATCCGGTCGATGCCGTCGAACGACCCGCCGGTGATGAACAGGATGTTGGTCGTGTCGATCTGGATGAACTCCTGGTGGGGGTGCTTGCGGCCGCCCTGCGGCGGGACGCTGGCCACCGTGCCCTCCAGAATCTTGAGCAGGGCCTGCTGGACACCTTCGCCCGACACGTCGCGCGTGATGGACGGGTTCTCCGACTTCCGCGCTATCTTGTCGATCTCGTCGATATAGACGATGCCCTTCTCGGCCTTCTCGATGTCGTAGTCGGCGTTCTGGATGAGCTTGAGCAGGATGTTCTCGACGTCCTCGCCGACGTAGCCCGCTTCCGTCAGGGAGGTCGCGTCGGCGATGGCGAAGGGCACGTTGAGGAACCGGGCCAGGGTCTGGGCCAGGAGGGTCTTGCCCGAGCCGGTCGGCCCGAGCATGACGATGTTCGACTTCTGGAGTTCCACATCGTCGATCTTCCCACCCAGGTTGATCCGCTTGTAATGGTTGTAGACGGCGACCGACAGGATCTTCTTGGCCCGCTCCTGGCCGATGACGTACTCGTCCAGGAAGGTCTTTATCTCCCGGGGCTTGGGCAGATCCTTCAGTTCGAGCTCGAGCTCCTCGCTGAACTCGTCCTCGATGATCTCGTTGCACAACTCGATGCACTCGTCGCAGATGTACACGCCGGGTCCGGCGACCAGGCGTTTCACCTGTTCCTGGACCTTGCCGCAGAACGAGCACTTGAGTTGGCCCTTCTCATCGGTGAACTTGAACATGGGTCACCTCTTCCAACCAGGTTCCCTGCGCTTCCCCGCCTACCTATCTACTTGACACCCTTTCGCGCCAAGGGCAACTCCCTCGGGTTGAGCGTGCCGTCGATCAGCCCGTAGACCTTCGCTTCTTCCGGGGACATGAAGAAGTCGCGCTCCGTGTCCCTGGCCACGCGGTCCAGGGGCTGCCCCGTGTGACGGGAAAGGATCTCATTCAGCTTTTCGCGCGTCTTCAGAATCTCCCGGGCGTGAATCTCTATGTCGGACGCCTGGCCTTGGGCCGCGCCGGCCGGCTGGTGGATCATAATCCGGCTGTTGGGTAGGGCGAAACGCTTTTCCTTGGCCCCGCCGGCCAGGATGACCGCGGCCGCGCTGGCCGCCATGCCGACGCAGATGGTCGAGACGTCGGATTTGATGTACTGCATCGTATCGTAGATGGCCAGACCGGAGTGCGCGAATCCTCCCGGAGAGTTGATATAGAGGTGGACGTCCTTCTCCGGGTCCTCACTTTCCAGGAACAGAAGCTGAGCCACCACGAGATTGGCTATCGTGTCGTCGATCTCGGTGCCGATGAAGATGATCCGGTCCTTTAAGAGGCGGGAGTAGATGTCATAGGAGCGTTCGCCTTTGGGCGTCTGCTCGACGACGATTGGCACCAAATACCCGCTCATCAGTGGTTCTCCCCTCTCCCCTAAGCCTGCTTCGGTTCTTTCGGCTGGCGGGCCGTGTTTTCGTGCGCCAAGTAGCGAACCGTCTTGTCGGTGATTATCCCCGTCCGCAGCGACTCTAGACGCCCGGCGTCGTTCACGAAGTATTCGCGGACCTTCTCCGGCTTCTGCCTGGCCGAAGCGGCCAGTCTGGCAATCTCGAACTCTATCTCGGCCCCTTCGGCCTGGATGTTCTCGCGCTTGGCGATGGCCTCCAGGACGAGTTCACGCTTCACTTCATGTTCGGAGCGCCGGCGGAGGTCCTTCTCCCACTGCTCGCGCTCCAGTCCGACTATCTTAAGGTACTGGTCGATGTCCAGGTTCTGCCGGGACAGGCGCTCCTTAGTGTCTTCCGTGTGACGCTCGATGCTCCGGGTGATCAGGGTCTCCGGCAGTTCGACCTCGGCGTCGGCCGTCACCCGCTCGACGACCTGCCGGGCCAGCTCGTCGCCTGCGTCGCGCTTGGCTCTCTCCTCAAGGCTCTCCTGGACCCGCTCTCTGAGCGCGACCAGATCCAGCCCGGTCACTTCCTTGGCGAACTCTTCGGTAAGCTCCGGCAGGTTCTTCTCCTTCACTTCCCGGACGGTGACTTTGATCAGGGCCGTCTTCCCCTGCAGCGCGGGGTTCGGTATGTCGGCCGGGAAGGTCAGGGTCGCCTCGCGCTCCTCGCCCACCTTGGCGCCCTGGATGGCCTTCTCGATCTCCGGCTCGACCTGGCCCGCGCCCAACTGGACCAACGCGCCTTCGGTGTCGCCGCCCGGGAACTTCTCCCCGTCGATGGTCCCGCGGTAGTCCAAGACGGCAAACAGACCGTCGGTCAGGGCCGTCTCCGGCCCGACCGGTTCCAGGACAGCCTGCCGCTCCTGGATTGAGCGTAACTGCGCCTCGATGTCGTCCTCGGTCACGGGCTTGGGGGCGACCTCAAGACCCAGTCCAGTGTATTTCCCCAACTTGACCTCCGGCTTCACCTCGACCGTCGCTTTGAAAACAAAGGGCTCGTTCTCCTGGAACTTGACGATCTCCACTTCCGGGCGGGTGATGGGGTCGAGGCCCTTGGTCTCCAGAGCCTGAGCGTAGGCTTCGGAGACGGCGGTCTCGAGGGCCTCCTCGCGGAAAGCCTCCAAACCGACGTGCCTCTCCAGGACGGGGCGCGGAACCTTACCACGCCGGAAGCCGGGCACGTTCACCCGGCCGACGAGACTCCGGTAGGCCCGGTCGTAGGCCCGGCCAACCTGCTCGGGGCTGACCGTCACCGCCAAACTGACCTTGTGTCCTTCGAGCTTCGTCACGGCGACGTCCAGGGGTAGGGCGGAAGGCTCTTGTCGGCTCGTCAGCTTTATCGTCACTCCAGGGCGGAAGCCCTCGGACCCGTCACCGGTGGCGCCGGCCGGACCAGTCGAACCGCGGCCGGGCGGGGCGCCCACGGCGGGGGAGGGAGGGATTCGTAGATTGGGAAACTGGTGCGGGCGGGGAGACTCGAACTCCCATGGGACCAGCCCATACGGTCCTAAGCCGTACGCGTCTGCCGTTCCGCCACGCCCGCTCGAACCGCAAACTGGTGGTGGGCCATGAAGGACTCGAACCTTCCACCGTCCGCTTAAAAGGCGGATGCTCTGCCGGATGAGCTAATGGCCCACAAGAAGACTGGCTGGGGCGGCTGGATTCGAACCAACGATCGGGGATCCAAAGTCCCCTGCCTTACCACTTGGCCACGCCCCAGCACCATACTTTCGCCCGCCAACCGGCGGAACAAGAACCGGGCAAAATGGGGTGAATGACGGGTCTCGAACCCGCGGCCTCCAGAGCCACAGTCTGGCGCTCTAACCGACTGAGCTACATTCACCACAAAACTATCGCGCGTCATCGGTGTTGGTGCTACGGCCACCGACGTCCCAAATTGGCGCGCCTGGGAGGATTCGAACCCCCGGCCATCTGGGTAGAAGCCAGCCGCTCTATCCACTGAGCTACAGGCGCGCTGCAAAATCATGGAGCGGGTGATGGGAATCGAACCCACGCTAGGAGCTTGGAAGGCTCCCGCCCTACCATTAGGCTACACCCGCCCGCGATACCCGCATGTCGTGGAACTCCTCAAGGTGCGGCCCCCGAAAGGGCACGTTACAGTATAGCACGCGCTCGAAAAGACCGTCAAAACGCTGGCAGAGCATGGTGTTATTGACCAGAATGCTGGTCGGGGCGCCGGGATTTGAACCCGGGACCTCCTGCTCCCAAAGCAGGCGCGCTAGCCAAGCTGCGCTACGCCCCGACGGCCCAGCCGAGCGTCGAGTCTAGCCTAGTATAGAACGGCAATATCAAAGGGTCAACGAAACGACTTCCAGCGCGGCAGCCAGGCGCTTGTTCATCTCGGCGGGCGTCACACGGCAGGCCGAGGCCAGTTGCGCTTCAAGGTCCTTCAGCGGTCGCCGGCAAGCAGCGATGAGTCTTCGCGAAGCGGGATATCGCCGCCGGAGGCCGGCCAGGCGGGCCGCGAGCCCCACGTAGACCTCCTCAACAAGCTTGTCGACCAGCATCAGAATCCGTTCTTCCCAAGTCGACGGTTTGAATTCGGCGACAAGAAACGAATCTAGACCGTGGACAAGCACCGCTCGCGCCAGGCGCGGGTCGAAACCCTGCCCGGCCACCCACTGGGCCGAGAGCCGAGCGTGCTCGACGACACCACGGGATGGCTTGGCGCCGTTCCCCTTCGGTTTGTCGAACGGGCTTCGGCCGATGTCGTGGAGCAGACCGGCGGCGGCCGCCAGCCGGGCGTCGGCAGGCACGCCGGCCTCGGCCAGGGACAAGGCCAACTCACGGCCCAGACGGCCGGCCGCGAGTTGGTGTCGGACCAGACCGGGTGGGCACTTGGCGGCGAACAAGGCCTGAAGGCACGTCCCATGGCCGGGGAGCGGACCCTGCGGCGTCTCGAAGTCCTGGGCCGCGAAGGCTTCAAAGAGGTAGCCTCGCACGGCCCGGAGGGCGCGGGACCTGTGGCTGACCCGGGCCTTCTCGTCCCGGCTGACCTCGGCAAAGGTGCGGCCCAGGTCCCGGGAGAGGAAGACCGGGTCGTAGCCGAAGCCGCCGCTCCCCCTGGGCTGGCCGGTGATCTCACCCTCCGTCATCCCCTCGGCCACGAAGAGCGGGCCGTCCGGGACCTTGAGGGCCACGGCCGTCCGGAACCTGGCGCCGCGCCGGCCCTGCGGGACGCCGGCCAGCCGTTCCAGGAGAAGCTTGTTGTTTTCGGCCGGACCACCCCCGCTGTACCGCGCCGACAAGACGCCCGGGGCCCCGCCCAGAGCGTCGACCTCGAGCCCCGAGTCCTCACCCAGGGCGACCTCTCCGGACCAGCCGGCGGCGGCCAGAGCCTTGAGAACGGCGTTGCCGGAGAAGGTGGGCCGGTCCTCGGTGACCGGCGGGGCGTCCGGGGAAAGCGACCGGAGGGTGAGACCAAGAGCGTCCAGAGCCGGGGACAGGATGGGACCAAGCTCGGCGACCTTGTCCGGATTCGTGGTCGCCACCAGGAGGGTGCGAGACTCCGGTGAACTCACCGGCCGTTCCCGCCGGGAGAGGGGACGGCGTCCGCGTCGGCGCCCAGGGCGTCCTTCTGGAACTCTATCAGCCGGGCGCAGCCGGAGCGGGCCAGGGCCAGCAGGCTCTTCAACTCCTCCTCGTCGTAGCTCCCGTGCTCCGCGGTGCCCTGGATCTCGACAAACCCTCCGCGTCCGGTCATGACGACGTTCATGTCGACGCGGGCCTCGCTGTCTTCGGCGAAGCAGAGGTCGAGGATGGGTTCCCCGCGGACGATACCCACCGACACGCCGGCCACGTAGTCCACGATCGGGAAGGCCGAAACTCGGCCGGCCTTCTTCAGTTTGAGGCAGGCGTCGGCCAGGGCCACGAAGGCGCCGGTGACGGCGGCCGTCCGGGTTCCCCCGTCGGCCTGGAGGACATCGCAATCGATCCAGATGCTGCGTTCCCCGAGGGCGTCAAGATCCACGACGGCCCGCAGGCTCCGCCCGACAAGGCGCTGGATCTCGAGGGAACGGCCGGCCGACTTCGGGGCGAGACCGCTCTCGCGCGGGCGCCGGTCCGGTGTGGCTCGGGGGAGCATGGCGTACTCCGCCGTCACCCAGCCGCGGCCGGTCCCCTTCAGGAACTGGGGGACCTTGTCCTCGACCGAGGCCGTGGTGAGGACCCAGGTGTCGCCGGAGCGGACGAGGACGGAGCCCTCGGCGTACCGGGTGAAGTTGCGGGTGAGAGAGAACGGACGCAGGTCGGACGCTTCACGCCCATCGATCCTCAAGACGGCACCCCCGAACGAGCCGCCCCGTTCAGACCGGCGAGTCGGGGAAGGTGACTTCCTGGACCTCGTCCAGCCGCAAACGGTATGGCCCGGTCTTGTCGACATCCGCGAGGAGTTGCCCGGCGCGCTCGGCCAAGTACGACGCCCGGCCGGTGGTCAGAAACCTGACCTCGACCGGCAACCCGCCGCTTCGCTCAACGACCCTGGTTCCTTCGCCGGAGGGGCCGGCCATGCCTTCCAGCGCCCGGGCCCGGGCCACCAGGTCCGAGGCCAGCGCCTCCGCCGGGTCGACGACCCGCACCGGGCGACCGAGGACTTCGGTCCGGAGAACCTCTTCGATGGTCCGGGCGGCAAAGGGGTAGTGCGTGCAGCCCAGGACCACGATGTCCGGATTGGCCTGGGCCGACCCCCGACCACTCCGCAACCCGTCGGTGGCCGCGAGGACCGCGCGACGGAGAATGTCCCCGTTGCGCCCCTCTTCGATGATGCTTGCCAGAAACGGGCAGGCCCAACCTGTGATTGGGCCGCGGTAGCCTGCCTGGCGGAGAGCCCTTTCCCAGACCCGCCGGCGCACGGTGCCTTCGGTCCCGAGGACGATGATTCGCTCGGGGGCGTGCCGAGCCGCGAGTTCGGAGACCAGGCGGGAACCGGGGCCGATGATGTCGACGACGGGGACGGAGGTCCGGACGAGACCCTCCCTGACCCCGGAGGACGACGCCGTGTGGCAGGCGATGGCCACAAGCCCCGCGCCCGCGGCCGCCAGCCGTTCCGTGCCGGCCAGGGCGAAGCGCCTGACCTCCTCGGCCGAGCGAGGTCCGTAGGGGAAGTGCTGGAGGTCGGCCAGGTAGATGACGGACTTCCAGGGGGGCGGGGCGACGTCGAGGAGACGCCGGAGCAGGCTGAGCCCGCCGACCCCTGAATCGAAGATGCCGAGCGTCAATGAAGGAAAGACGGTGGCCACGCGTGACACCCCGTACCGTTCGAGAGTCTGGTTCCCATCATTACTATCCGCCGGAGGCGGCGAAGAAGTCCTCGAGGCCTTCGAAGATAGCCCGGGCAATGGCGTCGAGGGTTCCGGCCTGCTGGAGCACGGCCAGGTCCGCCGCGTTGGTCATATACAGGCTCTCCACCA
>CALMHV010000177.1 GCA_937863905.1 uncultured Bacillota bacterium | reverse complement strand
GGCAGAAGCTGGCCGTCATCGCGGCCGTCCTGCCCGACCCGGCCCTTCTCATCCTCGACGAGCCGATGACCGGGCTCGACCCCAAGTCGTCGGCCCTCTTCAAGGATCTCATGCGCCGGCGTTGCGACGAGGGCAAGGCCGTCTTCTTCTCGACCCACATCCTCGACGTGGCCGAGCGCGTCTGCGACCACATCGGCATCATCAAACACGGGCGCCTCGTGGCCGAGGGGTCGATGGACGAACTCCGGAAGCTGGCCGTCGGGGAAACCACGCTCGAGGAGATCTTCCTCGACCTGACCGAGAAGGGGGAGTGACCAGCCGTGTTCTGGCCTCTCTTCCGCCTCACGGTTAACAACACGTTTGGTCTCTCGGCCGCCCGCTACCGCTACTTTGTGCAGAAGAAGAACGTGTGGGAGATACCGGCCGTCGCCATCCCCATCGGCGGGGTTCTCGTCGCCCTCTCCCTGCTCGTCTACACCCTGGCCCGGGGGTTCGTCACCGCCGGGCTGCAGGTGGGGCAGCCGCAGATCGCCTTCACCTTCGCCCTGGTGGTGCTGGCCATCCTGACCTTCGTCTCCGGCATCGCCAGCGTCGTCTCCGTGTTCTTCTTCTCCACCGACCTCCCGACCCTGGTGCCCCTGCCGCTCCGGCCGTCCACCATCGTCCAGGCCAAGTTCGCGGCCGTCCTCCTCACCGAGTACCTTGAGGTCCTACTCATCCTGCTGCCGACGGCCATCGCCTACGCCCAACTGGTGGGAGGCGGCCTTGTCTACTGGCTGGCCGTGCTTTTGGTCTTCCTTGCCGTGCCCATCGTCCCCCTGGCCCTGGCGTCGGCCCTCTCGCTCCTGCTGATGCGCTTCATCAACCGGCGGCACCGGGATGTCCTACTCGTGGTCTTCAGCTTGGCCTTCGTGGCCGTGGTGCTGTGGTTTCAGATGAGTTTCATCTCCATGGCCCCGGAGGGCGACCCCACGGTCTTCCTGAGGGAAGTGCTCGCGGGGAAGGTGAGTCTCGTGAACCTCATCGGTCAGGCCTACCCGCCCGCCGCCTGGGGGACGAACGTCATCGCCGCTCCGGGGACCCTGGCGCGGCTGGGGTCTCTCCTCGGGTTCCTTGGCCTGTCCGGGGCTGCCCTCTGGGTGATGAACCTGGCCGGCGGCCGGTTCTTCTACGCCGGGCTCATCGGAGGCACGGAGCTCGCCCGGAGGCGCCTGACGGCCGAGCAGCGGACGACGGCCCGCGCTGAGGCGGAGACCCGCACGGTCCAGGGTGGCGTGGTGCGGGCGCTCTTCTGGCGGGAGTGGCGTCTTTTCATGCGGGTTCCCCTCTACGTGATGAACGGGTTTCTGGCCTCCCTCATCGTGCCGGTGCTATTCCTCGCGCCGACCACCATCAAGGACCCGGATATCCAGAAGCTGCTCGCGTCATTGACCGCTTCGAGCAATGCCGCTTTCTTCAGCGCGCTTGTCCTGGCGGCGCTCATCGTCTTTCTGGTTAGCCTCAATACGACATCGTCAAGCGCCATCTCCCGGGAGGGCAAGACGCTCTGGATCTCCAAGGTCATCCCGGTCCTTCCCGAACAGCAGGTCCAGGCTAAGATGCTGTTCGCGGCGGTCGCGGCTCTGGTCAGCGCCCTTCCCGTCGTCATCATCATGGGCTTCGCCCTGCGAATGAGCCTGGTCCGGCTGGCCTGGGCCCTGCTTCTGGGGCTCCTGGCGTCGGCGCTCGTGCTCCTGCTCGGGCTGCTCTACGACATGGCCCGGCCCTATCTAAAGTGGACAAACCCGCAGCAGGCGGTGAAGAACAACCTCAACGTCATCATCCCGTTGCCGGTGGCCGTTGGGCTGCTGGCGGTCATGGGGCTTCTGGCCATCTGGCTCTACAACGGGATTGGCCTGACGGAACTGGCGACGGTTGGGATTCTGGCCGTGGTCTTGGTCGCGCTGTTCGTCCCGGCCTACCGCGTGACCGTGGCCGCCGCGAAGCGGCTGTATGAGAGACTCGAACCGTAAAGCCCGGGCCGCGATGAACGGCGCCAGGGTGGAGGACACATGAACGATACGCTCATCGGGGCCGAGCCGAACCTGGCCAGGGGCTGGCAGCGGGTCGTGGCCTTCGTCGAGACGACCAAGTTCCGCTCCGTGGTCCTCTTGAGCTTGGGGACCGTCGTCGGAGGGGCGGCCGGACTGGCCGCCCTCGCGGCGGGGTCGGCGGACCCGGGCGGCGCCGTTTCGTCCCTCGCTCCGGCCGTGCGGGCGGCGGCCCTGGTCCGCCTCGGTTGGGCGACCCTGGCCACCGTCCTCGGCTGTATGGGCGCCAACGCCATCACGGGATACGTCGACCGGGTGATGGACGGCGTCATGGACCGGACCAGGCACCGCCCCCTGCCGACCGGGAGGCTCCGCCCCGCAGACTCCCTCTGGTTCGGGCTGGCCCTCGCCGCGGCGGCCTGCGCCCTGGCGGCGGCGACCACGAACGCGTGGGCCGTGGGCTGGCTTCTCTTCGGCCTCCTCGACAGTACGGTCGTCTACAACAGCCTGACCAAGCCGCGCACGTCGCTGAACGTCATCCTGGGATCACCCGCCGGCGGGGCGCCGGTCATGGTCGGGGCGGCCGCGGTGAGCGGTGAGCCGTTCGCGCTCGTGGCGTTCCTGGTGGCGGCCTTAGTCGTGGCCTGGACGCCGGTCCACATCTGGAGCCTGGCCATCCGGCACGTAGACGACTACCGCAAGGCGGGCGTGCCGATGCTGCCCGTGGCTTTGGGGGTGCCGACGGCGGCGCGCTGTGTGGGCGGGGCGAGCCTGGCCCTTTGCGGCGTGGCCGCGGCCCTGGCCGTGGTCGCCGGCTTCAGCCTGCCCGCGCTCGTCCTCACCCTGGCCCTGCAGGTCCCCATCCTGGCCGAGAGCCTGGCCGTGATGCGGAGACCGACGCCCCAGCGGGCGAGACGTCTCTTCAAGCTCTCCAGCCCGTACCTCGCGGCCGTGTTCGTGATTGTCATCTGGCAGAGCCTGGTGTAGCCGCGCCGCGGCGCAGCCCGGGCCCCAGCGGCCCGCCGCGCCGTGCGGGTCAGGCTTCTCCCCCTCCTCGGGCGTGACCTGAAAGCGCCGCAGGTAGTCATTGGTCTAAACCATCCCTTAGGGAATTACACTTACGGCCCCGCGGATTGGGCGGCGGCTCCTGAGGGAAGGCATCGTAGGGGAGGCGTTCTTGGTGGCGGCCATCGCTGGAGGAGCGGAGCACACGATAGCCCTCTGCCGTGACGGGACGGTCTGGACCTGGGGGAGGAATGGTGCTGGCCAGCTCGGCGACGGGACCACGACCGGCCGCTT
>CALMHV010000176.1 GCA_937863905.1 uncultured Bacillota bacterium | reverse complement strand
AGGCCTCCGCGGCGCGGGCCTGAGCCCCCCGCCATCTCCTTCCTCCGTCACCAGCTTGTGGCCCCGAGGATAGGATGGACCGGTAGCCGGTTTGCTTTCGGCTGCCGGAAGGGGACTTTTCCTGTGTCACGGATGCCCGTCGTTGTCACCCTGACCGAGCCGGTCGAGACGGCCCTGGCCGCCCTGGCCGCCGCCACGCCGTCCCTGGTCGATCTCAAGCCCAAGTCGATCTGGCGGAGGGCCCTCCAAGGCTTCGCGGCCAGTCTCACGGCCAAGGAGATTGAGGCCCTGGCCCGTCATCCCGCGGTGTCCAGGGTCGAACCGGACTGCCCCGTCCACGCCCACGGGTCGCGGGCCATGTACTGGACCGGCATAACCAAGGCCCAGACCGACTTTCACCTCAGCGGCGACCTGGACGGCACGCCAAGGGAGTACTCGACCGACGACATCGTCATCGCCGGGATCGACACCGGTATCGACGACACCCACGTGGACCTGGCCGGCAAGGTCATCGGCTGGTACGACGTCATCCGGGGCCGGGGCCGCCCCTACGACGACAACGGCCACGGAACCTGGACGGCCAGCATCGCGGCCGGAGCGGGCGTCTCGAGTTCGGGCCGACGCGGGGTCGCCTACGGTGCGGCTCTGGTGGGCATCAAGGCCCTCGACTCCTGCGGCTGCGGCACCCTGTCCGGGGTCATCGACGGCGTGGAGTGGATGGTCGAGAACCGCGAGAGGTACGCCATCAGAGTCGGCAACATGAGTCTCGGCGGCTCGGGCTCCTCGGACGGTCGCGACGCCCTGAGCCTGGCCACAAACGGCGCGGTCGACGCGGGCATCATCATGTGCGTCTCCGCCGGGAACTCCGGGCCCGGGACCTACACCATCAGCACCCCGGCGGCCGCCGCGCGGGCCATCACGGTGGGCGCCCTCTACGACCCCTCCAGCTACGGGTGGGCTCTGGCCGGATTCTCGAGCCGCGGCCCCACGGCCGATAGGCGCACCAAGCCGGACATCTGCCTGCCAGGCGTGGATATCGCCGGCGCCGTGGCGGGGAGCCACGACCGGTACTCGATGGGCAGCGGGACCTCGGCCTCCGCCCCGTTCGCTACGGGCGTGGTGGCCCTGATGCTGGCGGCCGACCCGACGCTCACCTACGCCGACGTCCGGGCCATCCTCACGGCGCCGGCCAATGTCAAGAAATTCGGTCCGGTGGGGTCGAACAGCGACTTCGGCTGGGGCATCTCCAGGCCCTACGACGCCATCAAGGAGGCCGGTTCGTTCACTGGTTCCTGGTCGGACGGCATCGGCTTCATCTACAAGACGGGCTCCCTCGCCAGGGCGGGGGATTCCAAGTCCTACAAGCTCCGCGTCACCGACCCGACCAAACCCATCGGGGTCACCCTGATCATCACCAACTGGGCCGCCTCGCGGGACATCGACCTCTACCTCTACAACTCGAAGGGTCGCCGGGTGGCCTCGTCCACCGGCGTCACGCGGCAGGAGACCATCGCCTACAAGTCCAGCCTGGCCGGGGACTTCACGCTCCTCGTCTACTCCTACTCCGGCGCCGGCAGCTACTGGTTCAACGCGAGCTACACGTGACCTGAGGTAGGAAACGGGTCCGCCGCCCACGAAGGCTCCGCCGCCAGCGGAAGGAGCGACCCCAGTTGACGCAACCGAACCCGAGCACGC
>CALMHV010000175.1 GCA_937863905.1 uncultured Bacillota bacterium | reverse complement strand
TCCCTCCACCTACTCTTGATGAGTCCATCTTTCAGTTGTCAGACACCCCAACGCTGCCTAGTCTAAAGTATGGTGGAAGGGGTGTCAACCGTGACCAATCCAGGCCTATTCCGCCGAACCGCCCAGGGACGAGCGGCCGGACCAGAAAGGCGAGACGCGGGTCTGGACGGCGTTCAGGGTTTCCAGGGCCAGCCCCGTGCCTCGCGCCACGCACGTGACCGGGTCTTCGATGAGGTTCACGGCCACCCCGGTATCCTGGCTGATGTAGCGATCCATCCCGTGCAGCAGGGCGCCGCCACCGGTCAAGACAATCCCCTTGTCCATGATGTCGGCGGCCAGCTCGGGCGGGGTCTGCTCCAGGACGGCCCGGATAACGCCGACGATGGTGGACAGGGTCTCCTCGATGGCCTCGTGCGCCTGCCCGGAGGTGATGGTCACCGTCTTCGGCAGCCCGGTGGCCAGGTCGCGGCCACGGACCTCCAGGCTGCGCCGGATGGCCCTGGGCCAGGCCGTCCCGACCTCCATCTTCACTTCTTCGGCCGTGCGCTCGCCGATGACGATGTTGAACTTGAGCCTCATGTACCTGGTGATGGCCTCGTCGCACTCGTTACCGGCCACGCGCACCGAGCGGCTGACGACGACCTGTCCCATGGACAGGACGGCCACGTCGGTGGTCCCGCCTCCGATGTCGACGACCATCGACCCGGAGGGTTGGCTGAAGTCCACGCCGGACCCGATGGCCGCTGCCAAGGGTTCCTCGATGAGGTAGCAGCGCCTGGCGCCCGCCTGGACGCAGGCGTCGATAACGGCGCGGCGCTCGACCGAGGTGATGCCGGAGGGAACACCCACCGCGATGCGCGGGTGAAAGAGCATGCTCTTCCCACAGACCTTGGCAATGAAGTACTTGAGCATCTGCTCGGTGAGTTCGAAGTCGGCGATGACTCCGTCGCGCAGGGGTTTGATGGCGGTGATGTTGCTCGGTGTCCGTCCGAGCATCCGGCGGGCCTCGTCGCCGATGGCCACGATACGTCCGGTTTCCTGCTCGATGGCGACGACGGACGGTTCGTTGAGGACGATACCCTTACCCTTGACGTAGACGAGGCACGTGGCGGTTCCAAGGTCGATACCGATATCGTTGACGAGGCCGAACATCGAGCTTCCCCCAGGCTTCCCCGCGCTGCTATGTGGCCCTGTATTCGGGGGGGACGAGCCGTCTCCTCTGACGCCCGCCCTGGGACCGGCGGGATCAGGCGCCGGGGGCGCGGTACTTCTGCCGGGTGGCCTGACCTCCTCGGATGTGGCGTTCGGCCTTGTTCTTGCCAAGCACCAGCGCTACGCGCTGGGCTAGAGATGGGTTGACCTCCTGAAGCCTCTCGGTGACGTCCTTGTGGACCGTGCTCTTACTGACACTGAAGCGCCGGGCGGCGTCCCTGACCGTGGCCTCGGCGGAGAGGATGTAATCGGCTGTTTCGAGGACCCGGCTGCGGATGTAGTCCTTCAACCTCGAAGGCCCCCCTTCGCGGCGGCTGGTCAACTATATGCCGCGCGGGGAGCCTCAATGATGGGGCTAGGGACCCACGTACGGAGTCGGGTCGATCGGCTGGTCGCCGGTCCGAATCTCGTAGTGCAAGTGCACGCCGAGGTCGGCCTCGATGCTCCCCGGCTGACCGGCGCGGCCGACCGCTTGTCCGGTCG
>CALMHV010000174.1 GCA_937863905.1 uncultured Bacillota bacterium | reverse complement strand
GCCGCCGCGCCCGCCCCGCCCCTCCCCGTCTTCGACGTGGTCTTCCCGGTCCTGCACGGACCCTTCGGCGAGGACGGCACCATCCAGGGCCTGCTCGAACTGGCCGGCGTGCCTTATGTCGGGGCCGGAGTCTTGGCCTCGGCGGTCGGCATGGACAAGGCCGTCATGAAGGACCTCTTCGTCCGCCACGGGCTGCCGGTGCTGGACTACGTCGTCGTCAAGCGCCAGGAGTGGCGGCAGATGCCGCCGCGGGTCGTGGATCGCGTCACGGCCTCCCTGCGCTTCCCTCTTTTCGTCAAGCCCTGCAACCTGGGGTCGAGCGTCGGTATCTCGAAGGTCCACGACCTCGGGGAACTGGCCCCTGCCATCGACGAGGCGGCCATGTACGACCGGAAGGTCATCATCGAGAACGGCCTGGACGACGCTCGGGAGATAGAGTGCAGCGTCCTCGGCAACGACGACCCCCAGGCCTCGGTCTGCGGCGAGATTCTGCCTTCCCGCGAGTTCTACGACTACAATTCCAAGTACCTCGACGGCACCTCCGGCCTCATCATCCCGGCCGACCTACCCGCCGAGGCCGGTGAGCGCGTCCGCGACATCTCCGCCCGGGCCTTCCTGGCCCTCGATTGCTGCGGCATGGCCCGGTGCGACTTCCTGGTGAGCCGCGACGCGACCGAGGTCTACCTCAACGAACTCAACACCATCCCGGGGTTCACGAAGATAAGCATGTACCCCAAGCTCTGGGAGGCTTCGGGCCTGCCGTACGCCCGTCTCCTGGACCGCTTGATCGAGCTGGCCTTCCAACGCCACGCCGACGTGGCGCAGAACCTGACCTCGTACCAGCCCAGGGAGTAGGGCCTCGGGAGGCTTCGACCAGCCATGCCTAAAGACACCGAAGACCCCCAGGAGAACCGCGTCTTCTTCGGCGGTCCCATCCGCACGCTCCGCGACGGGCTCTCCGTCGTCGAGGCCGTAGGCGTGCGGGGTGATCGCATCGCGGCCACCGGCTCACGGTCCGAGGTGGAGAGGGCCCTGACCACGGCCGACGGCCGGCGCCCCCGCCCGTTCGACCTCGAGGGGGCCGGCCTTCTCCCGGGTCTGGTGGATGCCCACGTTCACCTGGAGAATCTCGGCCAACGCCTCGGCCTGCTCGACCTGGACGGTGTCGACAGCCTCGAGGAGGCCTGTCGGCTCGTGGCCGAGGCGGCCAGGGGCCTTCCGCCCGGCGCGCCCGTCCGCGGTGGCGGTTGGAGCAAGAGTCGCTGGGGCGACCGCTTTCCGACGCGTCACGACCTCGACCGCGTCGCGCCCGGCCGCCCGGTGGCGCTTTCAAGCAAGGACGGGCATTCGTGGTGGCTGAACAGCGAAGCCCTACGCCAGGCGGGCCTCACCCGCGAGACGGTGGCCTCGCCCGGAGCCGACATCCAGCGCGACGAAAACGGCGAACTCACAGGCATCCTCAGGGAGTACGGGGGGGACTTTGCCTGGGAGGAGGACCGGCAGACGTCACCCGCCGCCGCGGCTGTCCTGAGCGCCGCCAAGCTCAAGCGGGCCGCGGCTGAGGCCAACCGGCGCGGTCTGGTCGGGGTCCACAACATGGAGGGTCGCGACGCTCTCAAGGGCCTCCAGACCCTGGCCGCCACCGGGGGTCTCGACCTGAGGGTCTGGATGTACGTTCCCGGCCTGGCCCTGGAGCTTCTCGCCGGGGTGGGCCTGGAGAGCGGTTTCGGCGGTCCGTATCTCAAACTCGCCGGGCTGAAGGTCTTCCTCGACGGGGCCCTGGGCAGCGAGAGCGCGAGTCTGCTCGAACCGTACGAGGGTTCGTCGAACGTGGGTCTCGATCAGATGACTCCGGAGGAGTTCTCGCGGCTCGTCGCCCGGGCGTCGACCGAACGTCTGGCCATCGCGGTGCACGCCATCGGGGACCGGGCTGTCCGCTGCGCCGTGGATGCCTTCGAGGCGCACCAGGCCGTCTGGCAGGCCGCCGGATTGCGTCACCGCATCGAGCACCTGCAGTTCGGGCACCCGGACGACATCCGGCGCTACGGGAGGCTCGGCCTGGTCGGCTCGATGCAGCCTATCCACGCCCCGTCCGACCGCGACATGGCCGAGCGCCATTGGGGTCCAGGCCGCTGCGCCTCGGCCTACGCCTGGCGGACGGTGGCTGACGCGGGGGCCGTCCTCGCTTTCGGCTCGGACGCTCCGGTCGAGACCTGCGACCCCTTGCAAGGGCTCTACGCCGCGGTGACCCGGCGCCACCCCAAAGACCCCGGCCGCGAGCCCTGGCGTCCGGAACTGGCCGTGACCCCGCTCGAAGCGGTCCGGGCCTACACGGTCGGCGCGGCCTGGGCCGTGGGGGCCGAGCGCGAGCGGGGGACCATCGAACCCGGCCGGCTGGCCGACTTCACGCTCCTGTCCGAGGACATCCTGGCCCGGCCGGACGACCCTTCGGCGACGGGGGAGATCCTGTTGCGGACCCGTGTCGTCGGGACCGTCGTCGGCGGCCGGCTCGTGTACGACGGCCGGACAGGAACCCAGGCCTCCGGAGCAGAATGATTATGTTTGGAGGCGGCCTCAGACCGGCCGTCTCGGGGGTGAAGGCGCTGACCGACGATTGTGTTTTTTGCAAAATTGCCGCGGGTGAGATTCCGGCGAAACTCGTTTACCAGGACCCCGAGTTCGTGGCCTTTTCCGATATCAACGCTCAGGCGCCTGTCCACCTCCTTGTCATCCCGAGAAAGCACTATCCCGACATCCTCGCGGCTCACAAAGCCGATGCCGCGCTGCTAGAGCGCGTCTTCGCCGTCGTCGCCCGGCTGGCCGCGGAGAAGAACCTCGAGGCCGACGGCTTCCGTTTGGTGTGCAATACCGGCCGAAATGGCGGTCAGACAGTGAAACATCTGCATTTTCATGTGCTTGGAGGACGATTCATGGGTTGGCCTCCGGGCTAAGGATATGGTAGTCTATCTAGTGGTTCGTGCACCCCGGATACCCGAGGGGACATTTCGAGCCGAACACTACGGTCCCTGAGGGTACGAGGGGAGGGAAGTTCGATGGCTGATGTCAAAGTCGGCAAAGACGAAAGCCTCGACAACGCTCTCCGGCGTTTCAAGCGGCAGTGCCAGCGCGCCGGCGTCATGCAGGAGATGAGGAAGCGCGAGGCCTATCTCAAGCCGAGCATCAAAAAGAAGAAGAAGTCGGATGCGGCGCGCAAGCGGCTGCACAAGAAGCACTAAGCCGCTAGGTCGGCCGCACCTTAGACGATTTTCGCACCGGGACCGGCCTAGGCCGGTCCCGGATGTTGTACGGCGATGGGCACCTATCGGAGGTGGCGCTCTTGGCGGCTTCTCTTGAGGATAGACTCTCCCAGGACATGAAGACGGCCATGAAGGCCGGCGAGGCGGGCAAGCTCGACCTCTCCGTCATCAGGCTCGCGCGCGCGGCCCTGCAGAACGCGACGATCGAGAAGCGGCAGGCTCTCTCTGACGACGAGGCCGCGCAGGTCGTCGCCCGCCAGGCCAAGCAGAGACGCGAATCCGCCGAGGAGTACGCGCGTCTCGGCAAACCGGACGTGGCCGAGCGGCTCAAGTCCGAGACCGCCGTGCTGGAACGGTACCTGCCTCAGCCGCTCAGCGATGACGAGCTGCGGGCCATCATCGCCCAGGCCATCGCCGCGACGGGCGCGACCTCAAGGCGCGAGTTGGGCAAGGTCATGGGCCAGGTCATGCCGCAGACCCGCGGCCGGGCCGATGGCAAGAAAGTCAACGAACTCGTGAACGCGCTCCTGCCGGAAGCTTGACGCCCCCCGGGCCTTCATAGGATTAGCCGGAAGAGGCGGGGACGAGCGGCGGGAGCGAGCGCTGCTCCCGCCCGGGAGGCGGGCCGGTGGCGCGGAAACGGCACGTCCGCAGGCGCGGCGTCCAATCCCAAGAAGACGCCCGCGAGGCGCGGCTGGAGCAGCGACGTCTCCGACTGCGTCGCCGTGAGCGGTTCGGGCAGGGCGTGTCCGACCTCCTCGAAGTGCCCGGGGACCTCGTCCTGAATGTCCCGCGCGTCACCATCGTCGGCAACCTCCAGATGGTCATCGAGAACCACCGCGGGCTCATCGAGTACTCCCCCGAGTTCATCCGCGTCGGAACCTCGACGGGTCAGATGACCATCGCCGGTACGGACCTGGCGGTCGGGTCGGTCTTCGCCGATGACCTGTCGGTGATGGGCCGCTTCACCCGCATCACCTTCGAGGAGATGCCTGAAGACGAGGAAGCCCCGTGAGACTCGACGACCTCTGGGCGTACCTGAGCGGCTTCGTCAGAATCCGCGTCTCGGGCCCCGCCGCGGAGCGTTTCGTCAACCTTGTCGCCGCCCGCGGAGAGTCCCTTTGGCGGATGCGCCGCACGGCGCGGACCATCGAGGCCGACGTGAGCCTCCGCACCTTCAGACGGCTGCGGCCGGCCGCGCGCCGGACGCGCTCGCGCGTCCGGATCATCCGCCGGCGCGGCCTGCCGTTCCTTCTCCGCGGCGCCGGCCGCCGGCCGCTCCTGGTCGCGGGGGCCGTCGTCTCCGCGGTCGCCCTCTTCCTCCTATCGTCGGTGGTCTGGGTCGTGAGAATCGAGGGCGCGGAGCAGTTCGACCCTGGTCTTCTCCGCGAAGTGGTTGCCAGCCTGGGGGTGCGGCCCGGCGTTTTGAAGTCGGCCGTCGACTCGCGCCAAGTCGAGCGGGCCCTCGTCCTGTCGGTCAACGGGATAGCTTGGGCGGCCGTCGAGATGCAGGGCGTGGTCGTCAGCGTCCACATCGTCGAGAAGGTCCCCCTCGAGCGCCCCGACGTCCTGGTGCCGCCGGCGCACGTGCTGGCCGCCAAGGACGGTGTCATCCAGACCCTCATCGTCCTGGCCGGACAGCCCGTGGTCAAAGAGGGAGACACGGTCAGAAAGGGTCAACTCCTCGTCCGGGGCAGCCAGCCGACCGAGGCGGCGAAACCGGCGACCAAGCCCGGAGAGAAACCGATACCCCCGCCCGAGGCGCCCGCCGTGGCCCGGGCCATCGTCAAGGCCAGGGTCTGGTATCAGGCCTACGCCGAGGTGCGGCTGCACACGCTCACGCACGAGCCGACCGGTCGGCTCTGGCGGACGGTGACCGTGCGGCTGAGCCGGGGAGGCAGCGCCGTCGCGCCGACCGGCGAGGCCGGCGGCGGCTCGTCTCTATCGGTCTGCGTCTTCGGCTGGTGGAACCGGCCGAGCGGGCTCTACGAGCGCCAGACGAAGACCGTGCGGCTGCCCCTCGGGAGGACCGGCGGTCCAAGCGCGGAAATCGTCACCTCCCTCTGGCGCGAGGTCAGAGACGTGCGGCGCGATCTCTCGCCCGAGGAAGCCGGTCTCTTGGCCAGGGACACCGCGGCCGAGGCTCTGGGAAGGCTGGTACCAAAAGGCTCGCCGCCCTTAGGCTACCATTTTGAGGTTGTCCTAAGAAATGATATATTGATAGGCGTTCTCGCCTCGGCTGAGGTGATTGAGGACATAGCCCAGGGCCAACAGGCACCATAGGGCTGGAACAGAAGCCGGCGAGAGCAAGGAGAGGCTTCTCATCGGGGGTAAGCGCTTGCTGGGCAAGAAAGAGCCGGCCGAGGCGCGCGTCCGCATCGCGGACAACGCCGAGGCGATGAATCTCTTCGGCAAGTACGACCAGAACCTTAAACTCATCGAAGAGAACTTCGACGTCCGCCTCACGAGCCGCGGCGAGGAGATTGCCATCCAGGGCCCGGCCGACGAGGTGGCTAAAGTCGAAGGCTTGTTCCACAGCCTGCTTGAAGTCTTGCGCGCCGGGAACTACCTCTCGCCGCAGGACCTCCGCTACGCCGTGAAGCTCGCCCACGACGGCGGTGGCGTCGACCTCAAGTCCGTGTTCGAGGACGTCATCCTGATTACCCACCGGGGCAAGCAGATCCGGCCCAAGACGCACGGCCAGCAGCAGTACGCGCAGGCCATCCGGGAGCATAACCTGGTCTTCGGCATCGGGCCGGCCGGCACCGGCAAGACCTACCTCGCCGTGGCCATGGCCGTGGCGGCCTACAAGAACCGGGAGTTCAGCCGGATCATCCTGACCCGGCCCGCCGTTGAGGCGGGCGAGCGCCTGGGCTTCCTCCCCGGCGACCTGGAACAGAAGGTGCACCCGTACCTCCGTCCGATATACGACGCCCTTTTCGACACCCTGGGCCTGGAAGCGCACCAGAAGCTTGTCGAACGCGGGGTCATCGAGATCGCCCCCCTCGCCTACATGCGAGGCCGGACCCTGGACGACGCGTTCGTCATCCTGGACGAAGCGCAGAACACGACTCCCGAGCAGATGAAGATGTTCCTCACCCGGCTCGGGCTCGGCTCCAAGGCCGTGGTGACGGGAGACATCACCCAGATTGACCTGCCCGTGGACAAGTGTTCAGGTCTCGAGCAGGTTCGGGTCGTGCTGAAGGGCGTTCGGGGCATGTCCTTCGTCTACCTGACCGAGCGCGACGTCGTTCGACATGAGCTTGTCCAGCGCATCATTCGGGCCTACGAGCGGTTCGAGGAGCGGGTGCCTTCACCCAGACTCCTAGCGGCGGAGAAAGGCGGTTCGCGCGGCGATGGCTATGGCCCCAAGAGCCCACAGTAGCTGGGTCAAGTCCGTGCGCGGTTTCGCCTGGGGCCACCTCCCTCGCGAACCTCGCCTGGTCGCCGCCCTCTGGGCCGGTGTCATCTTCCTCGTCGGCGTGATCCTTCTCTCGGCCGCCCTCGCCCCGGGCCACTACGAACTCAAGACGGGCCAGATCGCTCCGGAAGACATCGTGGCGACCCGGACCATCGTCGACCGCGTGGCCACCGACCGGGCGCGTCAGACCGCCGCGGCCCAGGTCCCGGACCAGTACCAGATCGACCCGCAGACCACCTCGGACGCCGAGGCTACGGCGGCGGCCGTCTTTGCCGCTATCCGGGAGGCCGGCGCCGCGCCCGGCAGCCGCGAGTCCAGGGAGACGGCCCTTTCCGACGCCTGCGCCACCTACGGGGTTCGTTTCCCCGACGCGGCCATGGAGGCCGCCTTCGCCGCCTCGACCTCGACCATCGACAGTCTCGAGAGCCAACTTCGCACCGTCATTGAGACCACGATGGGCTCGGGCGTGAAGCGCGAGTACCTCGATGCGGCGAAAGCCCAGGCGGGGACGAGGATCGACGAACTTGGGCTCACCTCCGGCCAGGAATCGCTCCTCCGGACCATCACCGGTGCCGTCATCGTCCAGAACATGGAGTTCAATGCCGCCGCCACCCAGGCCAAACGCGAGGAAGCCATGTCCGCCGTGGCCCGCGTCGAGATTCTCAAGGGCCAGGTCATCGTGCGGGGTGGCGACATCGTCCACGGCGACCACCTCTCGGTCCTTCAGGACCTTGGCCTCCTGCGGGACAGGCCCGCCTGGGGCGCCGTTTTCGGCCTCGCGCTCATCATGCTCTTGCTCGAGGGCGCCGTCGTCCTCTACCTGAACCGTTTTGACCGGGACATCATCAAGAGCGGGCGGCGGCTCTCGCTCGTCTGCCTGCTCGCGCTGCTCACGATGATCCTGGCGGCGGTGACCCGGCCGTTCTCCGCCTACTTCATCCCCGTGGCCACCGGCACGATACTGATGGCCATCCTGCTGGACGTCCGCCTGGCCACCTTCATGGCTTTCATCCTCGGACCCTTCGTCGGGTTGATGGCCGGCAACGACCTGGGCTACGCCATTGTCGCCGTGGTCGGCGGGCTGGCTGGGGTCTACGCGGTGAGTCGCCTGGGACAACGCTCGGACCTCATGCGGGCGGGCCTCCTCGTGGCGGCCGCCAACGCGGTGGCCATCGCCGCCGTGAGTAACCTGACCGGCCGGAGCCTTTTCGAACTGGCCACGCTCAAGGACCTCCTGTGGGGCATGGGCAACGGCGTGGCCTCGGGCGTGCTGGCCGTCGGCTGCCTGCCGTTCCTCGAAGACGTCTTCGGCATTCTGACCAGCGTGAAGCTCATGGAACTGGCCAATCCCAACCAGCCGCTCCTGCGCCGCCTCCTCATGGAGGCGCCCGGGACCTACCACCATTCCATCATCGTCGGGAACCTGGCCGAGGCCGCCACGGCTGAGGTCGGTGGGAACACGGCTCTGGTCCGGGTCGGCGCCTACTACCACGACATCGGCAAGGCCCGGCGTCCGTACTTTTTCGTCGACAACCAATTCGGCGGGGACAGCCCGCACGAGAAGATAGCGCCAAGCCTGAGCGCGCTCATTATCACCTCCCACGTCCGCGACGGCGTGGCCATGGCCGAGGAAGCCAACCTGCCCGGCGAGGTCGTCGACCTCATCCAGCAGCATCATGGCGACTCCCTCGTCTCCTACTTCTACTCGCGCGCCACCGAGAACGGCGACGCTGAGAGCGTGGCGGAGGAGGATTTCCGGTACGACGGGCCGCTGCCCCAGACGCGCGAGGCCGCCATCCTCATGCTCGCCGACGCCTCCGAGGCCGCCGTGCGCTCCCTGACCAAGGCCACGCCAGGCCGCATCGAGGGCGTGGTCCGGAAAGTCGTCAAGGACCGTCTGGACGATGGGCAGCTCGAGCACAGTCCGCTCACTCTCCAGGACCTCGACCGCATCGCCGGCATCTTCTCGCGGGTCCTGGCGGGTATCCACCACCGGCGCATCGAATACCCGGATTGGGCGTCGGACATCCGGGCTCGCGGGCTCCGGAACGGGAAGGCCGCCGCGAGCGTTCGGGCCAATGGCGG
>CALMHV010000173.1 GCA_937863905.1 uncultured Bacillota bacterium | reverse complement strand
TTCGGCGATGGCCTCGGACATGACCGCGTAGGAACGGAACTCGGCCGCAATCGCCCCCGCTACGGATAGGAGCGCGGCCCTGCTGGTCGCGCCCTCCGGGCCGACATAAACCGTGATGGTCGTCCGCTCGCCGGCCTTGACCGCCTCGGAGAAGCCCGCGGGGAAGAAGAGGTAGCCCCCGAGGGTCCCCGCGGCTAGCTTGTCGCGGGCCTCCGCCGCGTCGAGTTGCACGACGAGGAGTCCCTTCTCGCTTCCCGCCATACCGTCGATGATGGCCTGGCTGATGCTGCCGGCGGCCTCGGCCGTGGCCACGGGCACGGTGAACTGCTTGTCCTCCGTGCTCCACATTCCACCCATGACCACGGAGAACAGGAGCACGAAGAGGAGGGGGAAGATGATGGCGAAGGCCAGGGCCCCCTTGTCGGCCCAGAACAGTTTGAGGTCCTTCCCCGTCAGGAGTAGGGTCTGTCTAAGGAAAGCGCGGCCCTTGCTGTCCGTGCCGCCCCTGTCGCTCACTTGGCGTCCCCCCTCATCCGGAAGAGAAGCAGGGCGACCAGCCAACCCGCGGCGCCGATGCCCATCAGGACCAGCAGGTCGCGGATAACGCCGGGACTGGCCAGGGTCTCGCCTCTCACAATCAGCCGCCGGAGCGCGTCGTTGGCCCAGAAGTTGTAGGTCAGGCGCGAGAGGAAGGCCAACGTTCCCTTGGTGGCGGCGATGTCGAAGAAGCTGCCCCCCAGGAAGCTCATGATCATTGTCAGAAAGACGCCGGTCCAGTTGGCCTGGTCGGGGGTCCGGGAGATGGCCGCGATGATGAGGCCCACGGCCGAAATCGACAGGACGCCCGCCAGGGCGACGACCACAACGGAAAGGAACGAGACCGGGGTGAAGATGCGGAAGGCCGCCCAGGCGAGGCCGAACAGGAAGACGACCTGGACGGCGCCCCGTCCGGCCGACCCGAGCCAGGTCCCGGCGAGGAGTTCGACCCGCGTCAGCCGCGTGGTCATGAGCCGTTCCATGGTTCCCTTCTTCCGTTCCTCAACGATGGCGACGGAACCCAAGGTAACGGCGAACAGGGTGAACATCGTGACGAGACCGGGGAGGAAGATGGCGACAGGGTCGGACCGGACGCCGACGGCCTGCTCCTCCACAAGCACGGGCGGATCGGCCTTGGCGGTCTCGAAGAGGCTACCGACCTTGGCGTCGACGACCGCCTGCGACAGAGGCCGCCCCATGGCCGCGAGGGTCTGTCCGACCTTCCGGGAGACCAGATACTCCCCGGCGATCTCGCGGGCCAACCCGGCCGCGAAGGAGTTGACGATCTGCCCCTCCGTGTTGCCCATCCCGCGCTGGCGGAGGACCAGCCGCGGCGTCTCACCGGAGGTCAGCTTGGCCGTGAAGTCCTCGGGGATGAAGACCACGTTGTAGATGTTCGCGTCGGCCAGACGCTGGGTGGCCTCTTCCTCCGATAGAGTCTCAACGGTGAGTTCGGGAACAGCCGTAAGCCGCGTCACGAGTTCGGCGCCGGCCAGGCCACCGCGGTCGAGGTTCACGACGTAGGCATCGGTGTGGAACCGGCTCGTCCCGCCGAAGGTGGCGACCATGAGGACGACGAGCACGAGCGGGAGAGCCAGCGAGAAGAAGAGCACCTGCGCGTCTCGGAAATACACCTTCATTTCCTTGCCCGCGTAGGCGAACGGGCGGCGACCGAAGTCGCCGCGGCCCCCTGGGGCGTTGGTGGCGCGACTCGACATGGCCATCACCCCACGTCCCGGAGCCGACGGCCGGTGAGCTTGAGGAACACGTCCTCCAGGGAGACGTGGTCCGGGTCACCGAGCGTGGCCTTGAGGTTGCGCGGCGTGTCGAGGGCGACGATGCGCCCGGCGTCCATGATGCCGACGCGCGCGCACAGACGGTCGGCCTCTTCCATGTAGTGGGTCGTGTAGAGCACGGTCATCCCGCCGTCGCGCAGGCCCTCGATGGTGTCAAAAATGTGGTTCCGCGACTGGGGGTCGACGCCGACCGTGGGCTCGTCCAGAAAGAGGAGGTCCGGCTTGGCCATGAGCGAGATGGCGAGGTTCACGCGGCGCTTCATACCCCCGGAGAACTTGGAGACCCGGTCGCGAGCCCGGTCGGTCAGGCCGACGAGTTCGAGGTTCTTCAGGGCCTGCTCCCGAGCCTCGGCTTTGCGTTGCCCGCCCATCTGCCCGAAGAACATCAGGTTGTCGAGAGCCGACAGCTCCGGGTAGAGGGCGAGTTCCTGCGGGCAGACCCCGAGGTGCCGCCGAACGGCCGGGGCGTTGTCGTGGACCGAATGGCCGGCCACGATGACGTCGCCCGAGGTTATCGGGAGGGTCGTCGCCATCATCCGGATGGTCGTCGTCTTCCCCGCCCCGTTCGGCCCGAGAAGGCCGAAGATCTCGCCTTTCTCAATGGAGAAACTCACCCCGTCAACGGCGACCGTGCCGTTGAACGCCTTGCGTAAGTCCTTGACGACCACGAATGCCTCTTCTGACACTATTCGGCACCTCCGACGGTCAAACACCCGGTCCGAGCATATCATGCGCTAACACGATAGGATTGAGCATCGTCACTACGGGGGCTACTACGCCGCGGAGGGGGACTTTGTTTCGCGGGA
>CALMHV010000172.1 GCA_937863905.1 uncultured Bacillota bacterium | reverse complement strand
CGGGGCGGGCTCGCCCTCCAGCCGAAGGCCCCCAGGATCCTGGTCAGCACGCGACTCAGGAACCTCGGCACCTTGATGACCCGCATCCGGATGGACATTTCACGACCCCTCCCCGCCTTGTGTCCCGGCTACTTCCCGAGCATGTACCAGCCCACGGCCACCCCGCCCGCGCCCAGGACGCCAAGCCAGAACCAGAGCGGCAGAGCGGCCAGGATCACCAGGCCGCCGCCTACCAGCAAGACGTAGGCGCCAATCCTCCGGATAAGTTCCTCTTGACTCGTCCTGCGCATGGAAACCACCCCAACCCGATGGCCTTAGGTTTGAGCCAGTATATGGACCGGGTCGAGCCGGGGTGAGAGAAAGAAAGCGGAGGTCCGGGGGCCGGAAGGCTACCGGGCGGCCTGACGCAGGGCCACGAGGGCCGCCCCCGGGTCGGTCTGGCCGAAGATACTGTTACCGGCCACCAGGACGGACGCTCCCGCGGCGACGAGCGCCTTGGCGTTGGCCGGCCCGACTCCCCCGTCCACCTCGACGAGGCAAGCCGTCCGGGCGCCGGCGGCGGCGTCCAGGCCCGCCCGCACCGCGGAGAGCTTGGGCAGGGTCTCGGGCAGGAAGGGCTGGGCCGCGAAGCCGGGGTCGACGCTCATCACGACGACCAGGTCCAGTTCCGGGGTCAGATAGCGGAGCGAGTCGGCCGGCGTGGCCGGGTTCAGGGCCAGACCGGCCCGGGCCCCCAGGGAGCGGATGTGCCGCAGCAAACGGCGGGGGTGGCGGCAGGCTTCCAGGTGGAAACTCACGCCTCCGGCGCCGGCCGCGATGAAGGGCTCGACCCAGCGGTCCGGGTCCTCGACCATGAGATGCACGTCCAGCGGCAGGGAGGTCAGGCGCCGCAGCGTCTCAACCAGCTTCGGACCGAAGGACAGCGCCGGCACGAAGTGGCCGTCCATGATGTCCACGTGCAGCCAGTCGGCCCCAGCCCGCTCGACCGCCGCGACCTGCGCCTCGAGGCGCAAAAGGTCGCAGGACAGGATGGACGGGGCCAGGAGAGTCTTCGGCACGGTTCCCACCTCCGGCTTCTTGCCTTGGCTGCCCCGGCCCGGGGGCGACCTACCAGGGCCTGTAGTTCGCCTCCACCTCAGCCAGAAGGGCCAGGTAGCGCTCGTACCGCCCGCGGTCGACCTCACCCCGGGCCACGGCCTCCTTCACCCGGCAGTCCGGCTCGGCCCGGTGCGCGCACCCCTGGAACCGGCAGGACGGGGCCAGCGCGGCCAGGTCCGGGTAGTACCCGGCCAGTTCGGACGGCCTCAGGTCGGAGACCTCCAGATGGGCGAACCCGGGCGTGTCGGCGACCAGGCCGCCCTCCCCGGTCGGGATGAGGGCCACGTGTCGCGTCGTGTGCGTTCCCCGCCGGACCTTCCGGCTCACCTCGCCCGTCCGGAGGCCAAGACCCGGACTCAGAGCGTTAAGGAGCGAGGACTTGCCCACTCCGCTCGGCCCGGCCAGCACGCTGATTCGCCCGGACAGGAGGGCTCTCACGTCCTCAAGGCCCTCCGAGGCGCGCACGCTGGCGACCACGCACCGGTACCCCAGACGGTCATAGAGGGCCGGGAACGCGGCCACCTCCGCCGGCGAGGCCAGATCGGCCTTGTTGAAGCAGAGCGTCGCCGGGAGGTCGTCCAGGGCCACGACGACGAGATACCGGTCCAGAAGGCCGAAATCCAGGTCCGGCTCGTGGAAGCTCTGCACGATGACGACCTGGTCGACGTTGGCCACCGACGGCCTGGACAGCGCGTTCCTCCGGGGCAGGATTTCGTCCACGGCGCCCAGCCCGGGGCCGGCCCGGCTGACCCTGACCTGGTCCCCGGCCAGCACCCTCTCTTCCCGGTAGCGCAGGCGCCCCCGCGGCCGGCACTCGAGGACCTCGCTCCCGACCTGGACGTAGTAGACGTTGCTGTAGGAGCGGATGACCCGGCCCTCGAGCGCCTCTGCCGTCATCTACCCGGTCACCGTGTAGTCTTGAGCGAGAACCCCGTCAAAGTAGAGGCGCACGCGAAGCGAGGCGCCGGTCCAGTTGACGTTGACGGTCCCCTGGTAGCCTACCTGGTGGTCCTGGTCGTAGACCACTCTCTCCCCCTGGCTGTCGTTCACCAGGATGCGGACGTTCTGCGTCGACTTGCCGCCGGGGACGTTGAAGACGACCGAAGCGGTGTGCAGCTCAGCGTCCCCGCCGGGGTCCGAACCCCCGCTTCCGGCCACGGTGAACGAGACCGCGGAACCGACGGGCGCCTGCGTCCCGGCGACCGGGTCCTGGGCGAGGACCGTGCCGTCCGGCTCCGTGGACGATTGCGGCGTCAGGGTCCCTTCGGCCAGCCCGAGGATGGCGAGAACGACCCTGGCCTGGTCGATCGTCTGCCCGATGAAGTTGGGCACGATGACCATCCCGGCCTGCGGTCCCAGGCTGACGACCAGGGACGCGCTCGTGCCCCGCGGCAGGTTCGGCGTCCCGGCCTTGGGCTCCTGACTGATAACCCGGTCCTTGGCCACCGTCTCACTGGTCTTGTAGGTGTAGCCGCTCTCAGGCGCAACCAGACCGGCGTTCTCCAGAGTGACTTTCGCCTCTCGCCAGTTGAGCCCGGTCACGTCCGGGACCGCGGCGATGAGCTCCGGCCCCTTGGACACCCACAGGGAGATAGTGCGGTTGGCCTTCACGGGCACACCCGCGTCCGGGTCCTGGTCCAAGACCTGACCGCTCGGGATCTGGACATTGAAGTCGTACGAGACGACCTTGAAGGAAAGCCGGTACTGGGCCAGCCGGCTCTGCGCCTCGATGAGGCTAAGGCCCACGACGTTGGGAACGGAGACCTCGGGCACCTCGAACCACTGGACCACCGTGAAAAGGCCTATGCCGATGAGGGCCAGGAAGATGGCGATGGAGGCTATCCAGGTGGCCGGCCGGGAGAGGCCCCCGCGTCCCCGCGGGCCGCGGCCCCGCCCGCCACCGTCGAACTCGAGGTAGTCGTCCGGCGGATGCCCCCCGTCCTGGCTGTCCCGCTGGCTCGGGCCCGGCCTCTCCCGGCCGCCCGCGCCCGACGCCGCACCCGACGCCGCACCCGGCGCCACGCCCGGCGCCGCGCCAGACGCCGCCCCACCCGCCCTCGCCTTGGCGGTCGCCCGGGCCCCGGCCTTCGCGCCGGGCAGGGTGGAACGTTCCTCGCCGCCCGCCGGCGTCGCCGTCGCGACGACCTGGGTACGGTCACGCGACGCGCCGGGCGGGACGGGCGCCTGGCCCCGGCCCGCCCGCCACTCGGCGAACTGGCGCTGGAGGGCCTCAAGGTCGCGGAGCATGTCGGCGGCCGACTGGTAGCGGCGCTCCCCTTCCTTAGCCATGGCCTTCATGACCACGCGCTCCGCCGACGGCGGGATGCGCGGGTTGAGGGAGCGGGGAGACGGCGGCTCCTCGCGGATGTGCTTTAGGGCTACGCTGATCGGGCTCTCCCCCTCGAACGGGACGCGCCCGGTGAGCATCTCGAAGAGCACCACGCCCAGAGCGTAGAGGTCGGAACGCTCATCGCCGTACTTGCCCTGGGCCTGTTCCGGCGAGAAGTAGTAGACGGTCCCCAGGAGAGCTCCCGGGTAGGTGACGGTGCCGCCCGTGGCCGCTCCGGCGATACCGAAGTCGCCGACCTTCACGCGCCCCTCGGGCGTGATGAGAACGTTGTGGGGCTTCACATCGCGGTGGATGATGTGGTGGGCGTGCGCGTGCCGCAAGGCCTCGCAGATCTGGCGGGCGATGCGGACCGCCTCGTCCGGCGGCAGCGGGCCTTTCTCCTCGATTTCCTCCTTCAGGGACTTGCCCTGGACGTACTCCATGACGATGTAGTGGACATCGTCCTGGCGGCCGACGTCGTAGACCCCGACGATGTTCGGGTGGGAGAGGCTGGCCGCGGCCTGAGCCTCGCGCCGGAAGCGGCGGACGACGTTCTCGTCGACGGCCAGTTCCCCGCGCAGGACCTTGACCGTGACCGGCCGCTGCAGGAGAGTGTCCTGGGCCCTGTGGACGATGGCCATTCCGCCGGCGCCGAGCTTCTCGCCGATTTCGTAGCGACCACCCAGAACGGCCCCAGTCAGGTTCACTGTCCGTCACCCCCGACGCTGACCGGTCCGGCCAACAGGACCGTCACGTTGTCATGACCCCCGCGGTCGTTCGCCAGAGCCACCAGCTTCTCACAGGCTTCATCCAGGCTCGACGCCTTCGTGAGCGTCTCCTCGATCTCCGCCGGCAAGACGGAGCCGGTCAGCCCGTCCGTGCAAAGGAAAATGATATCCCCGTTCTGGAGCGGTCGCGTGCTGATGTCCGCCTTGACCCGGAGGTCGGACCCGAAGGCCTGAGTCAGGATGTTGCGCTGCGGGTGGACCTGAGCCTGTTCCTCGGTGAGGTCGCCGTTGCGGACGAGTTCGGCGACCAGGGAGTGGTCACGGGTAAGCTGCTCCAGCCGGCCGCCGCGCAGGATGTAGGCCCGGCTGTCTCCGACGTGTCCTATCTGCAGGAGACCGCCGCTGGCGATGGTCACCGTCACGGTGGTCCCCATGCCGAGGCAAGCCGGGTCGCTGAGTCCCTGCCTGACCACGCGCTGGTTGGCGATGATCATGGCCTGTTCGAGGGCGACATCAAGAGGCTGGCCGGTCTCGACGGCCTTGCCGACAGCGTCGACGACCGTCTCAAGAGCGAGGTTGCTGGCCACCTCGCCCGCCTGGTAGCCACCCAACCCGTCGGCAACCGCCAAGAGGTACACGGAGCCTCCGGTCCATTGACTGGAACCGAAGGCCTCGTAGCGGTAGGCGTCTTGGTTGGTCTGGCGCACAAGCCCGATGTCCGACTTGACGCTGACCCGCATCTAGTCCCCTCGCATTCCGGCGGGCTTTGACCGAACCCGCCGCTGCATCCTGGCCACAAAGAAGCCGTCTGGGCCGCCGCTGGTGGGAAGAAGGGGCGAGGCCGGTTGCCCGAGGCCGACCGCATCGAATTCTAGGTTAGAGGCAAGAAAGCCTTCTATTATGCCCTCGTTCTCTTCCGGCTCGAGGGTGCACGTGGCGTAGACGAGAACCCCTCCCGGGCGCAGGCAGGCCCCCGCGGCCGCCAGCAGTTCCCGTTGGAGGGCCACCAGACCGGGGAGGTCGCTCTCCCGCAGCCGCCAACGCAGGTCCGGCCGGCGCCTCAGAACGCCGAGACCCGAACAGGGGACGTCCACGAGCACCGCGTCGGCCACCCCCGCGAGGTCGGATTCGGGCAGGCGGCGCGAATCGAGTTGGCGCGTCTCGATGCCGCCGAGACGCAGCCGGGCCGCGGACTCGCGGAGAAGACGAAGCTTGTGCCCGTAGGGGTCGACGGCCACGACCCGGCCCCGGCCGCCCATCAGCTCGGCCAGGTGGGTCGTCTTGCCCCCCACTCCGGCGCAGGCATCGACGACCAGCCAGCCCGGCTCCGGGGCAACGGCCCGGGAGGCGGCCATCGCCCCCTCGTCCTGCACCGAGAACAGACCCTTCCGAAAGGCGAGGAGGTCCCGCAGGGGCCGGACCTCGCGGCAGATGACGGCCTCCGGGCAGAGACGACCCGCCTCGGCCCGGACGCCCTCCCGCGCCAGGCCTTTGATGAGCGTGTCCCGCGAGGTCCGGGTGAGATTGGCGCGGAGCGTGAGCGGGGCGGCCTCGTTGTCCACGCGGCAAAGAGCGGCCGTCGCCTCCGGACCGAACCGGGCCAGCCAGCGCCGCACGATCCAGGCGGGGTGCGAGTACTCGACAGCCAGGCGTTCGGCCGGGTCGCCGTCGGCCGGCGGCAAAGGCACGGCGGCCGCCTCGTCCGCCGCCCGGCGGAGGACAGCGTTCACCAAGCCGGCCGTGCCCCGGTGCCCGAACTCGCGCCCCAGGGCGACGCTCTCAGCCACCGCCGCGTGACGGGGAACGCGGGTGAGATACAGGAGCTGGTACAGGCCGAGCCTCAAGATGTTCCGGATGGAAACCGGCAAATCGTCCACCGGCCGCGACGAGAGCCGGTCGAGCACGTAGTCCAGGCGTCCCCGCCAGCGCGTGGTCCCGTAGACAAGTTCGGTGGCCAGGGAACGGTCGACGGGAGACAACCGCGACCCCTCGAGGGCCCGGTCCAGGGCCAGGTTGACGTAGGCGCCGTCCTTGTCCGCCTCGCG
>CALMHV010000171.1 GCA_937863905.1 uncultured Bacillota bacterium | reverse complement strand
ATGCTCGATATCGGAGGGGGTCAGCATGGGCTCAGGCAAGGGTACGCGCCGCTTCTTCGTCGGACTCGGGGTAGTGCTGCTGCAGCTCTTCATGATCCAGGTCGTGACGTTCCTGTTCTCACTCGTCCTCCCCGGCCTGGGCCCGCAAATGCATCCCGTACTCTTCGTCGCCGTCTTGGGTGTTACGTTCTCGTCAGGTATCTTCCTTGCGGGCTGGTTGGCGCTCGGGCGGCGCTGGTTGTCCGGGGAACCCAGGCATGTGACGCGGCTTGTCGCCACGCTGGTTGGCTCGTACCTGCCGCTGATTGTCGCTCTGGCTCTCGTGGGCCATCTCGAAGAGGGGAGCCCCTTCTTCCTAGCCTCCATGGTGACGGGCATCTTGGGCTTCCACGCTCCAGGCTGGATCCGAAGCGCATAGGACAGCTCGCCTAGGCGGAGGTATGTGGAGGCGGTGACCATGGAGAAGAAGGACGTTCTCACCAAAGCCCTGGCTGTGGTCGGGACGGTGCTTGTGTGGTTCCCGATCTTCGCCACACTCACGACATCTGTGGTAGGAACCATCGCGGCCCGCGTGTTCCGGTTCGACTACCTCATGCCGGCCGAGCTCTTCCCGGTGGCCTTCGTCGGCGGCGGACTGCTCATGTGGGCGGCGCTGCGGGCGCGCTCGCGACGGGGACTCATCGGCTGGGGTCTCGGCGCCGCAGTGGGGCTGCTGCTCGGCAGCTTTGCGCTTGCCGCCGTCACGGGATTGGCTTCGGGAGAGACCGAGCCGGCCGGCTGGCCTTGGGCCCTCGTTGTCGCGTCGATCGTTATCTACTCGCTGGCGCTTGTTGAGATCGGCGTCGCCGGCGTGTTGTTGGTGCGCGATCTCTTCCCGCCTGGGACAAGGGCGGCGTGATCCCGGGCCGCGGTGGACGGTAGCTCGCACGGGGTCTAGGTCCGCTCGCCACTGCTTCCACCCTGGCTGCCGGTTCCGCCACTGCCGAAGCTGCGCCGCAGGGTTTCGACGAAGGACTGGAAGTTGACGGGGCCTTTGGAGTGGGCCTCTTGGAGTTTCTTCTTGAGGTCGTTGAGTTTGCCGGCCTCGCCCATGTTCATGAAGTGGGTCAAGGCGAGCTGGTAGAGGTGGGCGGCGACCTCCGGTCCGCCGCCTGAACCGTCCAGACGCCGCTTGTAGTCTCCCTCGTTCTCGAACGACACGCCTTCGGCCAGCCAGGCCTGGCGCTCGCCTTCCTCGTCGCCCCCAAGCTTATGGAGTTGGCGCAATGATTTGAGGATCCCGCGTTCCAAATGGTACTCCCGGGTCTTGGCGAAGCTTGCCCGGACCTGCTCCAGGACGACGATGAGACGCCGGTGCTGCTCAGGGGTGAGGGTGGCGGCCAGACCCATGAGGGCCTCGGCTACCCGAGGTATGTACATCGCGGTCGATGAGGTCGTCATGCGCTCGATGAGAGCGACCGCGGCGTCGCGCGCCGTGTACTGCAGTTGGGGCAACCGAAAGTGGCGAGCGAGATGGCAAGCCCGGCGGATGCTCCGGAAGGCGGCGTTACCGTCGCCCCGGCCGGCCTGCAGCATCGCTATCTCGGTGTAGGCCGGGATGGCCGCCTGGCCGCTTTCGGCGTCGCGGAACTTGTCCCAGACGAAGTCGTGGTATCTGGCCCGGTGGAGGGCGTTGGCGGTTGTCGCCGCCCGGCTCTTCAAGAACTGGTACGTGTTCGGCGGCATGGTGTAGAAGTCGGGATAGGGGGTGCCGTCGGACTTGGTGTACCTGGGGCCGAAGTAGCCGCCGGACCCGAAAGCCTCTGTCTCGCGGAAGGCGAAGACCAGCGACTCCACCCGCGCCATGGCCGCCAGGTCGACCTGACTCTCCGAGGCCAACATCTCCGAGGCCTTCTTAAACGCCTCACTGCGACCCGAGGCCAGCGGGAAGACCGTCCCCGTGTCGCTTTCCAGTTTCTTAAGCAGTTCCGCGGCGCGGGAGGACACGTT
>CALMHV010000170.1 GCA_937863905.1 uncultured Bacillota bacterium | reverse complement strand
CCCGAGGATTCCCCTCGGGATTCTTGGTTCATAGGCGGCCTACGCCGGACCACACCCCGCTACCCTCGTGAAGGCTGCCCCAGGTGGCCCGCGCCGGACCACACCCCGCTACCCTCGTTTCCGGCACCGAACCCCCCCCGCGGCAACAGAGTCCCGCCGGGCAGCCGCGAGCCGGTGCGGCCAGGCAGGGCAGGCTCCCCAAAGTAGCGGGCCAGAGCCCGGAGTAGACCGCTGGGGAAGGTTCTCAAAGGCAGCAGGTCTCCGGGCCTAATCCGGGCCAGCCAGGATGCGGATGTCCTCAAGACGGACGTGTAGGCCGGCGGCCTGGCTGAGAATCATGTTGACGAGCCCGGTGTGGTTGAGGTGCATCATGCAGAAGCCGGGAAGGAAGGTGTGCCTGGCCCCGAAGACGGGGGTCCGGCGGGCCTCGGTCACCAGGCCCTCGAAACCGAGCATGTGGTACATGGCTACGTCCTTGAGTCCGGTCCGGCCCCGGGAGAAGGCGGGGCCGACGACCCAGGTGTCGAGGACTCCGGTTAAGGGATCGGCTCGGATGACCTGAAGGACGTGTTGGACGGGGCAGCCCGCCCCTGCCGGGCGGCCGAGGACGATGTCTCCTCGCTTGATGCTCCACAGCTCCACGAGGTCGGGGCGGAACGGTAGGACAATCTTCCTGGCCGAAGGCTCGCCAGGTAGCGGCTGCAGGACGAAGTCCCAGGCGTGGCCCAGAACGTCGCGGGACGGGCGGGTAGGGTTCGCCGGGAAGGGTGAGCCGAGCGCGCCCTCGGGGTCGGGGCCGGCCATCGGTTTCCCGGAGAAGGGGCAGTCCTCCGGGCGGTGGGCCCCGTCATCCATCCCGGCGGCGAACTCCGCGCACGTTCGAGCCCCGCAGAGCCCGCAGTCCTTACCAGGGGGACGCCAGCCGTCCATCTTCCTACTCCCCCCGGAAGAGGTGCTCGGCTATGGGGCCTTCGAGCCGGCGGACGACTCCGAAGTGGTGTTGCCAGCCTATCTCCTTCTTGCCCACGCAGATGGTGCACGTTCCGAGAGGGGGTACCCCTCGGAGGAGGAGACCCGCGGGTTCGATGGTTTCCGAGGCGGCGATCAGGTCGAAGAGCCGCTGCAGAGCCGTGCCTTGGAGGGCGTTGGTCTCGAAGACCCGGACGTGCGGGTGCGCCTCCCGGATCTTCTGAAGAAACACTTCCCGTTCGGCTTGGCTGACGAGGTCTATCTTCGTTACCACAGCCACGTCCGCCAGGCTGACCATGGCCCCCATCTTGAGCGGGGCGTGGATGCCGGAGATCGAACTCAGGACGACGATGCCGAGCCCTTGGTTCAGGTAGGGAGCGCAACGCAGGCACAGACCGGCGCTCTCGACAAGGAGGAGGTCGGCGCCGTTGCCGCTCGCCCAGGCGATGGTGTCGCCCAGGACCATCACGCCCGCGTGGTCCGGGCAGAGGTCGCCCGAGTAGACCTTGGCCGTGAGAATGCCGAATTCGGCCGCTAATTCCTCATCCTCGAAGGCTTTGACCACGTCGATCTTCAGAAAGGCCACCCGCCGCTTCTCGTGGAAGTGCCGGATGATCTGCTTGATGAGGGCCGTCTTCCCCGACGAGGGCGGACCGGCCACGATGATGAGCTGCACCGGAACTCCTCCTTCCCTGGAGACCGTCGGTCGGCAGCCGGGGCCGCCTACAGTGTGAGGTCCCAGAGCACCTCGCCGGCCCGGAGTCGTTCCCTGACCGCCACGAGCCGGTCGTCGAGCTCCTGGAGGGCCAGGACGGCCGGCCGTTCACGGTCGTCCCGTTCCAGAACCCGGACCACTCCGCCGTTAGCCAAGACGATTCGCCTGTGCGCGAGGATAGCGATGACCGGATCGTGGGTGACGAAAACGACCATCTTCCCGAGCCCCCGGATGAGTTGGACGACCTCGCGCTTGAAGATACCGGCGTTCTCAATCTCGTCCAAGAGGATGATGGGAGCGGCGCTGATGGTGATGGCGTCGGCGATCATGAGGGACCGGGTCTGCCCTCCGGAGAGCGTGGTCAGGCGCATCTCGCTCGAGATGCCCTCGCCCGTGAACTGGTTGGCCAGAGCGACGGTATCATCGACCACCGCCCCGGCCTCCAGCTTGCGGGCGCGGGCGTGCAGCGTGAGGAAATCACC
>CALMHV010000169.1 GCA_937863905.1 uncultured Bacillota bacterium | reverse complement strand
GCGGGGATGCCCACCCCGGTGTCGGACACCTCCAGGACGACTTCCCCATCCTGGCGCCGGGCCCGCAGGGTCAGCAGACCGCCCGCCGGCATGGCCTCGATGGCGTTCCGGCAGAGGTTCAGGAGGACCTGCTTGAGCCTTTGGGGATCGCCCAGGAGCGTCAGGCCGGGAGCGGAGTGACGGTAGTCGATGGTCACGGCCGGTCCGCTGCCCACCATGCCGCGGGCGAGAAGGGCGGCGTCGGACATGAGGCCGTCGACCTTCAGTTCCTGGTCCGGGGCCATCCTCGGCGTGCGGCTGAGGAGGGAGTAGTCTTCCAGCAGGCTGATGGCCCGGTCCAGCTCGCGGAGGGCCAGCCCGGAGTACTCCGGGACCTCGCTCCCATGGGTCAGCGTGAGCTGCAGGAACCCCTTCACCGCGGTGAGGGGGTTTCTGACCTCGTGAGCCAGGCTGGCGGCCGCCTGCAGGTTGGTGGAGCGCTCCTGTTTGAGGGCCAAGGCCAGCTCGATGGCCCGGGCCGAGAAAAGCGCCTGGCCCAGGACCGCTGGAGCGACCCCGAGCGGGCGCGGCGGCACCAGGATGGCCAGGCACCCCACCGGTACCGGCGAGCGACCGAGCGGGACGGCCAGGCCGCAGATACCGAGGGCGCGGCGCCGCACCGCGGGGTCGGGTGGCGGGAGGATCGCCACCGCGGCCTGGTCCAGGGCCAGCCCGATGGGATTCACGCCCGCGGCCATCAGGGAGAGGACCGTGCCGGGGACCAGAGCGGCCATGGACGGAGGGCCCGCCCCCGCGGCTTGGTTCTGGAGGGGAACCACCTCCAGGAGGACTCCGGAGCATTCGGACAGCACGACGAAGCCTTCCAGGCCGAGAGTCCTTTCGGCCCGGCTCAGGGCTTCGACATAGTCCCGACAGATCTTGATCAGCCCGTCGTTCTCCACCCTCAGGGTCTCCAGGTCGGTCTCGGTCACCTGCGTCAAAGCTCGGGGCGTCTTGGTCCGAGAGAGAGAGTTAGAGCCACCCCGCCAGTCGCCGTGGCCATCGGCGAGGCTAAAACCCAGGTCTCCGGCCAGCAGCTTCACGGCGTCCCAAGGCTGAGCTATCCAGCTCTCGCTTGGCGCCTGCCTTGACTTCAGTCGAGCCACCTCGTTCCTCACGCTCAGTTCGCGCTAGGGAACCGCTCCCCGATGGCCCATCAGCCTCATCATCACGACAATAAGTCTATCGAGACGCTCGCTGATCTCCCTGACGTGCCTGTCCTGGAAATCGCACCCACTGGCGATCGCGTCTTGCAGGACTTGTCGTTGCCGGTCGATCTCTTGGGCCAGGACATGGCTGTCCATGACCATGGCCGCTGCGTCGCCGGTCAACTGGTGCACGGGCTCCCTCCTTTCGTCCCGACGTGTGGATTGCAGGCAGGTCTGCAGGTCCAGAAGGTCGGAGGCGACGGCCAGCATCGACCCCGCCCCGACCAGGTCCTCGTTATGGCTCACGACGGCCGCCGAGGTCGGTCGGGCGACCGCGGCAGTTCGGCCGATGATGTCGTCCAGGGAGAGACTCCCGGCCATCAGGAGCCTCAACCGGGCCGCCGCGTCCTGGCGGCTCAGCCCCAACCAGACCACGGCCACCCGATTGGAGCCCCGACCGAGCCCGAAGCCGCGCCCTAAGGCGCGAGGGGCCGGGACGGGGCAACCCCGGTACGGTAGCCGGCCCAGACACCCGGGGCCCGCCAGGCGGAGCAGGGCGAGGACCACGGCGCCGTCCGGCTGGGTCAGCCGCAGGGCGGATTCGAGGTAGCGGGTGAGGTACGGGTTAAGCAGGAACTCCCCGGCCACCCCCTGGTACCGCGGCAGGCGGGCCTTGGCCACCCCGGAGTTCCCACCCGGCTTGGCCAGAGCGACCGAGAGGGCGAGAGCGCCTCCCCTGGCCATGGCTCGGGCCAGGTTCACCAAACCGGGGTCGGGAACCCGGCCAGGGTTCATCCGCCCGTAGACCACGCCGAGAAGACGCCGGCTGTCCCAGAGGGGGAGGGAGACAGAGCCTCCGGGTTCGCCGGGGCTCGCCGCCAGGGCGGCCAGTCCGGTTCCGGGGTCCAGAGGGATGCGACCGAGGCGTCGGAGATCCGTGACCCGGCCGACGGAGGTCACGGCCACGAGATTGGCGCGGCGGTGGTCGTAGAGATAGAGGACGCAGGCTTCCAGGCCAAGGAGCGCGGCGAAGCTCTGGGCCAGGTAGTCCGCCACCTGGCGCAGGCCGGTACCCCGGAGGAACACTCGCCGGTGCTGGAGGTTCATCCTGGGGGCGCTCGCGGCTAGAGGCTTCGCGCCGTCGGCGGGGTCAAAATCGTCGGCGCAGGTCAAGGCGTTGCCTCCCGTCCATGTGAACGAGGCGGACCGATGAGTCGCCGGACTTCAGGGGCCAAGGCGTTCCGTTCGGACGGCTTGAGCAAGAAGGCGTCGGCTCCGGCCTCCGCGGCCTCCGCGGCCGCGTCGACAACGCTGAAGACCAGGAACGGGATAGCCGCGGTCTCGGGCCGGGCCTTGAGTTCGCGGCACAGGGCCAGCCCATCCCGGCCGCGCAGGACAATCTCGGCGATGATGAGGTCGGGCCGGCGCGAGACGGCCGCGCGGACGACGGTCTCCGGGGAGAGAAACTCGACGGCGTAGGACCTCAGGATGGAGCGCTCCATCTCGGCCATGAAGGGATTCGGTTCGACGACGAAGATGAGTGGACGAGCGGAGGCCTCGACATTGTCCGAGCCGACGACAGCCATGACCTCTCCCCCAACGAGTCCTTTCGGGGAGATTCTTCGAGACTTACTGTAAGGACCTGTCTGTGGCGGAAAATGTTGGGCGGACAGTCGCGGCTAGGCTTTTGAGGTCAAAAGCTCAAGAAAGGCGTCGATTCGTGTCATGGCCGGCCCGGCGGCGTAGGCCCGGGAGTCGGTCATGTCGGCCTCCAGCACCAGGACCGGAAGCCCCAACTCATCGCGGACGGCCCGCGCCAACTCGTATTGCCCCAGGGAATACGTCTTGCAGCTCCGGCAGGAGTGGAAGACGGCCCCGTCGGCCCGTTGGGCCCGCAGCATGTTGAACAGACGCTCCTTGCGCGTCCCCAGACCGATGTTGAGCAGGATGAGCGAGTACTGGCGGGCCATGGCCCCGAGGGGATCCTTCTCGTCCTCCGGGCTGAACTGGTAGATGCCCCAGGCGTCGGTGTAGGTCTCGCCGACGAAGGCCGCGCCCCGCGCGTGGAGGTAGCGGACGAGGTCGAAGTCGTACCAGATGGCGATGTTGTCCCAGAGGAGGCGGAAGCGTTCCCCGGGCACGGCGCCCACGCCGCGCCGCACGCGCTCGGCGAGTTCGTCGCGGACCTGGCGATAGTAGTCCACGCAGGCCTGCGTCCCCCGGAGGGTGACGATGGGGAAAAGGTTGGTGAACATGTCCAGAGCCGAGGCGGGCGTCGGCGACGCCTGGCGCAAGGTCTGGATCTCCTGCCAGAGGCCCGTGGCCTGACGCGTGAGGTCGAGGACCTTCAGCAGGTCGCGCTCGAAGGCTGCCGGCGGAGGCGCCGGGCGCCGAACCGCTTTCGAGGCCACGACGACCAGTTCCTCGAGTTGGCCGCGGACATAGGCGACCTGGTCCGGAGTGAGGCCGTCGGCGGCGAACGGGGTGTCGAGGATGAAGAGCGGGCAGTCGAAGTGGCGGGCGGTGACCTCCCACCATTTCACGACGACATCGCAGATGTTCTTGGCGGCGACCAGGAGGTCCGGGCGCGGCAGGGGCCGGCCGGCCAACTCGCCCCGCCCCGTGAGCATCGACCCGATGTTCGTCCGGGCGTAGGAGCACAGGTCCTGGCTGTAGCCGGCCTGCTCGGCCGACTCGCAGTAGGGGACGGCGGCCTTCCGGCTGCCGACGAGAGCCCCGTAGTTCTCCGGGTAGATCGGCAGGATGCCCAGGGCCAGCAGGATCTCGACCGGGGCGCCGCTGGTCACCCAGGCCACGGGACGCCGCGAGAACGGTCGCTTGGCGCGGTAGGCGCCGAGGTAGTGCTTGAGGATGAGGCCCTTCAGGTCCCGGTCGGCGGCCAGGCGCAGGTCGGTCGCGAGAGGGCGTTCGGGCTGGGTCACGAGGAGCCACCTCCCGCCCGCAACCGCTCAACGAAGGCCTCCAGACGCGTCCGGGCCTGCCCGGAGGCCACGCTCCCCTGCTCCACCTCAAGCAGGAGGGTCGGACGGCCGGTGGCCTCCAGCCGGTCGCGGAGAGCCGGGTAGTCGAAGGCGTGCGGGTCGCAGAACTTCTGGAGCAGGAACACGCCGCCGGCGACCTGGTGTTCGTCGGCCAGGCGGACGACAAAATCGAAACGCGGGTCGGGCGGATGTTTGGCGGCGCAGGGCACGCGCCGGAGGTACCGGGCGGCAAGCTCGGCCAGGCTGTTGGGCTCGTCGTCCTCCGCGAAGGCGATGCGGCGCCAGCCCAGGCACAGGTCGTCGGCCACGATGTCGGCCCCGGATTCCTCGATGAGGCGCAGGGGCTGCTCCGTCTCGAGATACCCGCCGGAGACGAGGAGGCGGGGGCGGCCGGCGGGCTGGGACGGCCGGGCCGCGGCAGCCTCAAACTCGTCGGCCAGGGCGGCCAGGAGCCGCGCCGCCTCGGAACGTTCGAGAGCCTGCGCGCCCCGAGCCACGGCGATGAAGACCGAACCGGGCAGGAGGTCCGGGCGTGAGGACCTCACCCGGTCGAGGCGCCCGAGGCTCCGCCGCAGGTCGGCCACGAGCCGCGTGGCCTCGGCCAGCCTCTCGGCCGTGACCTGGCGCCCGCCTTTCACTCCGGCCAAAGCGTCCGCCAGCCGCTGCACCTCGGAGGCGGCGTAGGTGTCGACGCCGGGGCCCTCCAGACGGGCCGGCAGGTTCAGGAAGTGGATGAAGGACCCGGCCGGGGCCCGCACCTTCCAGGCCTCCATGGCGGCCCGCAGCGAGTCGCAGGTGTAGGCGAAGACCACGCCGGACAGGCCGGCCGCCCGGCCGGAGAGAAGGCCGTCGAGCAAGGCCCGCGCGAACGAACAGGCGAAGGTCTGCAGCAGACTGTCGGCCGGGCCTGTCGGGCCCGGCCTCGCCCCCAGGCGCACCGGGTGGAAGCCGGCGGCCAGGATGACCTCCTCCGGGACGTACGAGCACACGTAACCGAGGGACGGCCGGTCGGATGGCCGATGGGCCAGGGGATCGGCCCCGGCCGCAACCAGGCGCTCCAGCACTAGGCTGAACCTCCCCGGAACATCCTGTTGAACAGACCCGTCGCCTCGCCGGACGGCACCTCCATGGCTCCCTCGGTGCAGAGTTCGGCGCAGCAGAAACAGGAGATGCACTTGCCCGCGTCGATCACGGGGAACGGATCCAGGGTGATGGCCTGGGGCGGGCAGTTCTTAGCGCAGTCCCCGCACATGGTGCAGAGGTCCTCCTTGACCACGGGCCGGATGGCCCCGAGCGCGACTAAGAGTTGGGCCTGTTCCTCGATAGACACGCCTATCGTGTTGGGCAGGGCGAAGTTGGGGATGGCCTCCACCTGGACGGGGTTCCCGTCGCCGTCGAGGACGCGGACGGTCTCCGGGCGGAAGAGCCCGCGCTCGACCGCCCTTTGGAACAGGCGCGTCTCGGCCGGGTCGACACCCATCAGCCTGGTCAGGACGTGGTCCACGGCCAGGCCGTCGCGGCCGGCGACCAGCTTCCCGTAGGGGCGGACGCGCCCGTGGGTGGGGCCGTTGCCTTCCATCACGTACAGGGCGTCCACGATATGGAGGTCGGGCACACGCAGGGCGTAGAGGTCCAGGAGAAGCTGGGCGAAGCGCCCCCGCGAAAAGGCGGCCAGGTGGAGCCGGGCCTTGTTCGTGCCGGCCACGTAGCCGTAGCAGTTCTTCACCGCTCCCGTCAGCGTGGTCAGCATGTGGGTCTTGAAGACCGGGACGTTGATGACCACGTCGGCCTCGAGGATGAACTTGGAGATGACGACCTTGTCGACGGAGGGGTTGTCGAGGCGCATCTCGACGACCTCGTCGGAGAGGTTGCGGAAACAGCCGTCGGAGGCGGCCAGGATGCCGCAGACCTCGGCGGTGTGGAGAGAATTCCGGTCGACCCCACCCGGGTTGTCCCCGACCGAGGGCGTGCCCCCCGCCGCGCGCACGGCCCCGACGACGGCCCGGACGACGGACGGGCTGGTGGTGACGTGCATCTCGGCCGGGACCGGGGCCAGGATGTTGGGCTTGATGAGGACCTGGCACCGGGGAGCGGTGCCCGGGGACGTAGCGACCGCGGGCCCGGCGGCAGGCGTGGCGGCCCGCCCGACGGCGCCGATGACCTTGTCCAGGCCGGTCAGAGCGAAGAGGCGATCGACGGCCTGTTGAACCGCCTCCGGCGAGGGATCAGGGCGACCGAGGTCCAGGATGTAGACGTCACCGGGAAGCTGCGGAGTGGGCATCAGAGGGAACCCCGCCTTTCTTCGCCTCCGGGGACCGGGGCGCGGTTTGGTGGGGACTTCTTTCCACGGGCGGGCGGCGAGGCCCTGCTCCGCGAAATCAGCGCGGACCCGGGCCTCGCAGAAGCCTTGTTCATTATCCGGATTAGGCCGCCGGAGCCGGAGGCGCCGCCTTCTTGGCCTCGTTGGCCGCGACCAAGGCCAGGATGCCGCCGGCGATGAGCAGGGCGCCGATGATGAACCCGGGCCACCCGCCGAAGAGGTTGAGCCCACCCGCCACCAGCATCAGGATGCCGCCCAGGGTGGGTTTCTTCCGGGCCACGGCGCCGCCAACGATGCCCAGGACAGCCACCAGCAGGATGACGAAGCCGGCGATGACGAAAGCCGCGGCGAGTACGGAACCAGTGATGCCGGCACCCACGGGTATCCCGGCGCCGAGCAGAGCGTCCGCCGCCAGGCCGCCGAAGACCATGACAAAGAGAGCGAGAAGCGCGTCCAGAACGCCACCGACGATGCCGAGAACAACAGCCGCTGTCTTCACTTCAAGAA
>CALMHV010000168.1 GCA_937863905.1 uncultured Bacillota bacterium | reverse complement strand
CCGTCCGGCCCCCGGCAATCCGGGTCCAGGCCCAGGGAGCGAAGGCGAGCAGGACGGCGGCCAGGAGGATGCCGGCCAGCCGGAGATCGGTCCGGTTCAGGCCCAGTCGCAGGCCCACCCGGGTGAGTTTCCGTCGGGAGCGGCCTTCAACCACCGCCATCACCGCCCTCCGTCGGAACGAAGATGTCCTTCAGCCCGGAGGTGACGACAAGGCCGCCTTGGGCGTCGACGAAGACGGCCTGCACGCCGGGAAGCGTTTCCGCCAAGCGCAGCCCCTCCTCTGGTCCGAGCACGAAGAGCGCGGTGGAGAGGTAGTCGGCCTCGACGCCGGTCCGGGCGACGACGGTCACGCTGCGGCAGCCGGTGGCCGGCCAGCCGGTGGCCGGGTCGATCAGGTGGTGGAAGCGTCGGCCCTCGTAGTCGAAGAACCGCTGGTAGTCGCCGGAAGTGGCGACCGCCACGTCCGGCCCGAGTTCGAGGACGCCAAGGTGACCGTTCTGCCTCGGGTGCCGGACGCCGACACGCCAGACCTGGCCACCGGGTTTCTCCCCCAGCAGGTACAGCTCGCCGCCCGCGTCGATGACGGCCCGCTTCACGCCGGCCCCCAAAAGGACGGCGACCGCCTCGTCGATGGCGTAGCCCTTCCCAAGGCCTCCCGAGTTCAAGGCCATCCCCGGGCGGAGCAGGGCAGCCGTACTGCGGGCGTCGTCCCACCGGACGCCGGACCAGCCGACGAGGGCCCGGGCGGCCTGAATGGCCGCGGCGTCCGGGGGCTCGGTCCGCTGCGTGTCGGCGGGGGTCCCCGCGACCGCCGGGTCCTGGGGGCCGAAACCCCAGAGCGACACCAGCGGGCCGACCGTGGGGTCGAAAGCGCCGCCGGACAGGCGGTAGGCCTCGTTGGCCTTGGCCAGGAGGGCCAGCGTGTCCGAAGACACGGTCACATCGCCCGGCAGGCCGGCGGCGGCGGAGAGGCGCGCGATGTCCGACCCTGCCTCGCCCGGGTCAAAGAGTCTGTCTATCTCCTTCATCCGCTGGATGGCCCTCTCCGCGGCCGCTGCGGCCCCACGGCCGGTCACCGTGACCTTGACGTAGGTCCCGAAGATGAACTCGGACGAGGAGGCGGTGACCTCGCGTCCCACGCCGGTAATCAGGGCCAGGGCGGCCAGGCTGAGAGCGCTGAGCGACTCGTAGCGGCGGTGG
>CALMHV010000167.1 GCA_937863905.1 uncultured Bacillota bacterium | reverse complement strand
GGCAATGACGGCGCGACCTCTAGCCCTCTTCGCCCGGGGCGCAGGCGGAGACGCCCCCAGCGGCCAGGACGTCCCGGGCGGCGACGATCTCCGCCTCCGTCGGGGCCCGGAAGGCTGGGCCGGCGGGAAGCCCGAGCCAGGCCCGCTTCGACTCCCCGAGGCTGTGGTAGGGCACGAGGGTGAGCCGGGAGAGGCCGCACCGGCGTAGGAAGCCGGCCCACGCCCCGAGGTTCCCCTCGCCGGCCGTGACCTCCGGCACGAGGGGCAGCCGAGCCCAGACGACCGGGTTCCCGTCGCGCCCCGCGTTGGCCGCCAGCGCCCGCAGGTTCTCCTTGATCCGGGCGTTGCCGGCCCCGCAGAGGCGCCGGTGCTCGGCCTCGTCGAAGACCTTGACATCGAAGAGGACGAGGTCCAGCGAGCGGAGGAGGCGGCCGATGTCGGCCGCGACGCCGGTCGTCGCCTCCCGACTACCGGCGACACCGGCCATCGGGAACAGCCCGCACGTCTCCATGGCCACGGGGATGCCCTCGGCCCGCAGCGCTTCGGCCAGGTCGGCCGCGAAGCCGGCCCAGAGCGCCGGCTCCCCGCCGGTCAGGGTGACCCCGCCCCCGGAGGTGCGGTAGAGGGGGAACTCCGGCCGGAGTTCGGCCAGGAGCGAGGCCACGGTCCGGGGAACCCCGAAACGGACGAGGGCCCCGCCCGGGCAGCGGTCGGCGCAAGTGAAGCAGAGACGGCAGCGGGCCGGGTCGCGGCCGGACCGGGCCATCGCCCCGCTCGGGCAGACCTTGGCGCAGGTCCCACAACCGAGGCAGAGGTGGGCCTTGAAACCGAGTTCGGCCTCCGGACGCCAGGACTCGGGGTTCTGGCACCAGACGCACCGGAGCGGGCAGCCCTTGAAGAAGACCAGGCTCCGCACGCCGGGCCCGTCGTGGACGCAGAAATGCTGGACGGAGAAGACCAGGGGCGGCGCCGCGTCCGGTCCATCCTCTCTAGCCAACCCCGTGGGCCGTCCGTTCGATGATCTCGTCCTGGATGGCGGGCTGGAGGTCGTTGAAGTAGGCGCAGTACCCGGCGACCCGCACGACGATGCCGGGGTAAGCCGAGGGGTCGACCTTGGCCTGGCGCAGGGTATCGGCGTCGAGCACGTTCGCCTGGACCTGCATGCCGCCCTGGTCGAAGTAGTTCCGGAAGAGACTGACCAGGGCCCGCCGCCCCACGTCGCCCTGGACGACCTTCTTGTCGAACTTCAGGTTGAGGGCGAAGCAGTTGGCCCACTTGCGGCTGTCGAGGGAGCCCGCCGACCGCAGGACGGCCGTGGGACCCGTCCGGTCGGCCCCGTCCACCGGGGAGAGACCGTTCGATAGACGCCACCCGGCCGGCCGCCCGTCGGGGAGGGCCCCGGTCATCCGGCCGAAGCCATGATGACAGGTCATCGAGTAGAAGCCCGGGATGTAGCGGCCCCCGCGGGTGTTGGTGTGGGCCCGGACGGCGTCGGCGAAGGCATCGGCGGCGATCTGCGTCATCCGGTCGACCTCCGCCTCGCCGTTCCCGAAGCGGGGAAGGCGATTGGCGAGTTCGCCCCGCAGGGCCTCGTGCCCCCGGAAGTTGGCCTTCAGGATAGCGACGAACTCTCCGAGGCTGAGGCGTTTCTCGTCGAAGACCAACCGCTTGATGGCGTAAAGCGAGTCGCCCGCGTCGGCCAGACCGGCGGCCTGGATGGACGTGAAATCGTAGAGGGCGCCGCCTCCGGTGACGTCTTGCCCGGATTCCAGACAGCCCTCGGTGACGATGGAGTTCACGGGCGTCGTCCGCCAGACCCGGTAGGTCTCCTCGAGCCAGCCGAGGACTTTGGCCATGTCGTCCACGCCGTCCCGCACCTGGGCGCGGAAGGCCTCGACCACGTCGCCGAAGGTCCGCAGGGTCGCCACCGGCGGGGTGACGGCCCCGAGCGGCCGTCGACGCCCGCCCCAACCCAGACCACGCCGACGGGTCCCTCCGTCCGGCCCCACGCTCTCGACCCGAACGTTCGGAAACCGGCGGCCTTCGTTCAGGGCGAGCTCCAGGCAGAGCGGCAGGTTGAAGAGGGCCGCGTCGGAGGAGTTGTAGGTCCGCCCCTGACTGGCCATCTCCACGCACCCGATGACCGCGTAGTCGCGGGCGTGTTCGGTGGAGACGCCCGCCTCCTCCAGGGCCCGGACGACGGCCGGGTCGCCGAAGAAGGACGGCTTCCCGCACCCGAGTTGGACGACGGCCACGGCCTTGTCCCAGAACCAGGCCGGCATCCCGGCGTGGACCCGCACGTGCAGGGCCGGCTCGCGAGTTCGCACCTGGGCGTAGGCGTCGAGGATGAGACCGGAAAGCTCGTTGGTGACGTCGGTCCCGGCGGCGTCGGTGCCGCCGACGGTGAGGCCCTGGGCCACACCGTTGCCGCTGAAGTAATGGTCGACCCGCTGGGAGTAGAGGGGTATCGTCTCGCAGGTCTTGAGACAGAAGCTGGCCAGCATCTCCGCGGCGCGGGCCGGCGTGAGGCGTCCCTCGTCCACGTCGCGGCGGTAGAGGGGCCAGAGAATCTGGTCCAGACGGCCGAAGGACATGCCCTGCTCGAAGTCCTCCAGGTTCATGGCCACGTGCACGAGCCAGCAGGCCTGGAGACCCTCAAGGAAGGTCCGGGCCGGCTCATAGGGGACATGCCGGCAGGCCTCGGCCGACTCGGAGAGTTCGGCCCGGCGTTCGGGCGGGGTGGCCGGGTCGGCCGCCAGACGCTCGGCCTCGCCGGCCAGGTTGGCGGCCAGCCGGCGGAGACCCTCGATGGTGATGCGCACCGAGCGGTAGAAGGCGACCTGGTCGGGGGTCAACGGCGAGGCGCCGGCAGACGGCCCGTCTTCACCGGTTCCCGTCGCGAGGCGCCGCTCCGCGAACTCGTCGGCCCACCGCAGCCCGCGGTGGACGACGTTCCAGTACCCGCCGACCTGGTGGGCGATGCCGGCCTCCTCAGTGATGAAGTAGCGCTTGGCCCGGAAGAAGTCGAGGAAGTAGGGGATGCGGCCAGGCCGGAGCAGAGCCCGGCCGGCCACGGAACCCCGGATGCCCCTTACCCCTATGCTCAGCAGCCGGCGCCGCTCCGCTGCCGTAAGCTCGAGCGGGATTTGGCGGCGCTGCCGCCCGCCCCGGAGGTAGCCGAGGAGGATGTCTTCAAGGATGGTGACCGAACCGCCCTCCGGGTAGTAGTTGGCGGCGATGCGCTTGGAGGTCATGTTGCCGGCGATGAGTTCGCCGGGATAGAGGCGCGGCTTCCGGCTCCGGTAGATGTAGGCCAGGGCCAGCGCTCGTCTCACAAAGGGGTGGTCCTTCCGGGAGGCCCGGCCCTCGGGGGTCCGGGCGAACTCCTCTAGTAGAACGGGACGCTCAAGGCAGACGGAGTAAGGCGTTGCGAGTAGCTCGGCCCGGATTCGGGCGATACGCTCGGTCGGCTCCATGCTCACGGGGCTTCACCCTCCAATCCATCGCCGCGCCGCTCTGCCGGCAGCGGAGCGTCACCAGGCCTCTATCCCCACTCCCAGCCGTCCCGGCTCCGGACCGCTTCGCAGAAAGGCCGGCTCTGACCGGCCAGAGCGCACCGGCAGTCGCGCCTGGGGCGATCGAAACACCAACGCAGGGGTTCCGGCACCCGGGCCACGAGATCGGCCGGCTCGGTCCCCACGGCCACCCCGGCCGGGTCGACGGAACTGAAGGTGTTCAGGAAAACCACCGGGCGAGCCGGGCCCGCCCCGCCGGCCAAACCCCCGGCGTTGGCAAGGAGCGCGGCCAGCGCCTTGCCGGTGTAGGTCGTCTCAAGTTTGAGACCCTCGGTCGCCCAGGCCAGGTCCACAGCCGCCCGTCCCTCGCTGGTGGCGAACCCGTAGGCCTCGCCCACATGGCCACCCTCGAGCGCGAAGAGCCCTCCGGCGCCCGGCTTGGCCAGACGCCCGAGGGTTCCGGTCTTCGCCAACTGCCGCCCAATCTCCGGTTCCCGTCTAGCCAGGAGCCGGAGCGTCGCCGCGGCCAAGTCTCGAATCTTGGGCTCGGGAAGGAGGTTCGCCGAGACAACGCGCACGGCGACGACCACGGTGTCCAGCCCGGCCAGGGCGACGCCGGCCAGGACGCCCGCGGCCGTGCCCCCCGTGCCGCCTGGGAGGAAGATGGCCGCCGGGTCCGGCTGGCCGGCCTCCCGCAGTTGCCCGGCCAACTCCAGCACGGCGTTGAGGTAGCCCACGCTGGAGCGAGCGTTGGAACCTCCCGGCATCAAGACGTAGGGCGGCCGGCCGTTGGCCACGAGGCCCTCGCCGATGGCCGCCAGGTAGCCGGCGACCACGCCCGGGTAGTCCTTGACCCAGCGGAGGTCGGCCCCCAGGGCGACCGCCGCCAGAAGGTTCCGGCGCACCTGGGCCGTGACCGGCTGGCAGAAGAGGAGACCCCGCGTCCTGAGCCCGACCCGGGAGGCCAGAGCGGCCGTCGCCACGACGTGGTTGGAGCCGAGACCGCCGGCGGTGACCACGAGGCGCCGCCCGCCGGCCTTGGGGGCCAAGAGCAGCTCCAGCTTGCGCACCTTGTTGCCGCCGTAGACAGCCGAGGAAAGGTCGTCACGCTTGACGTAGAGGGCGAAGGGCAAGCCCGCCGCGGCGGCCAACTTGGGCGCCGCCACGAGCGGCGTCGGCCACGAGCCCAGGGGGAGGCGCGGTAGACGCGCCGCAAGGCCGGGGTAGGCCTCGAAAAGGGCGTAGCGGTCCACGGTCTTACCTCCTAGCAGGGGCGGAGGCAGGTCGTCAGAATAGTCTTACTGGCGATTTCACACCTGCCTTTCGACAGCGGCGCGT